>DATIXC010000053.1:0-18854 GCA_035518995.1 Methanomassiliicoccales archaeon
TACGGTCTTTTCACCATCGTGATCCCCACGTTGAACGAGGTAGGCAACGTAAGGAATATGGTGGAGGAGCTTTTCCGGCTCTATCCTGGGGTCAGGATCACCATCGTCGACGACGGCTCGAAGGACGGTACCGTTGAATCGGTGGAATCCATGCGGCATAACCGCCTCGGCCTGGACCTGATCCAGAGGGACCCGAACGGGCGCGGCCTCACCGGCTCCGTGGTTGATGGAATCAAGTCCGTAGGCACCATGGGCTTCGTGGTCATGGACTGCGATTTCCAGCATCCTCCCTCCAAAGCGATGGATCTGATGGCCGAGGTGCAGAAGGGGGCACAGATCGCCGTCGCAGTGCGCGAGGGCACTGAGCCGCTGAGCTTCACAAGAAGGCTGGGCTCGGGCGGGGCGCACCGGCTCGCCTCGAGCTACCTATGGTTCAGAAGGAAACCGATCACCCATGACACGATGAGCGGCTTCTTCGCGATGAGGACTGACCTGGCCAAGGAGATCATCAAGAAGAACGAGGAGCATTTCGAGAAAAGGGGATTCAAGGTCCTGTTCGACCTGCTTAGATTCGCGCCTCGCGGAACGACGGTCATCGAGTCCAATTACAGGTTCGGGGACCGGGCATCGGGGCAATCCAAGCTGAGCTCGGACGTGGTCTTGTCCGTTCTGAGGCAGTGCGGGCTCGGAGGTAAGGTGGCGAGCGGGACCCTCCACTTCTTCCTCATCAACAAGGCTGGCAGGGCTGTGGGCTTCATAATCCTCGCCGCCATCCTCGCAATCGTCATTTCTTTCGCTGCTTGAGCTTCTTTATCGCATCATTCCTTCGAATTGCCGCATATTAACTGAATTATAATGTGTTAAACCGCGAAGCAGAATCGAAATCATTTTCTACCAAGCCGTCCAAATAATGAAGCGATGACGACCAAGCAGTTCGAGGTTCCCATACTGGACAAGCCTGGCGAGGTCGCCAGGCTTGCAGAGGTTTTGGCCAAGAACGCAGTGAACATCCGAGGGATCTCCACCGACCTAGGGAAGAGCCCGCCGATAATCCATGTCATCACTGATGACGAGGCGAGCGCGCGGCGCGTACTGAAGGCGGGCGGATTCGACTTCGTGGAGAAGGAAGTGCTTGTAATCTCCATGTCGGACAAGCCAGGCGAGCTGGCCAAGATCACAAGGAAGCTGGCCAAGGCAGGCATAAACATTGAGAGCATGTTCATCCTCGGGCCCAAGGCCTCCGAGGTCCAGGTCGCCGTCGGCGTCGATCAGAGGAAGAGGGCGCAGGACCTGCTCGCGAAATGAGGGCTCAGGCGCCTCTCCTTCTTCTCCCGTTGCTGTCCTGGACAGACACCAGCACGATGGCAGCTACGATTAGCGCCCCACCGACGGCCGTCAACATATCAGGCACCTCGCCGAGTATCAGATAGGCGAACAGCATGGCGAAGACGATCTCCAGGAGCAAGATGATGGAGGAGTCCGTGGCGCCCTTCCCCCTCAGGCCAGCGATGTAAAGGAGGAAGGCGCCCCCGGTGCAGATCAGGGCCACGTACACCGCCGCCATCAGACCGTTCGCGGAGAGGGCGTAGCTCTGGGTGAACAGCAGGGCGATGGGCAGGCTGATGACCAAGGTGGTGACCACGACGGAGCTCGTCATCATCAGCACGTCCGGGTGCTTGTTGAGCGCCATCTTCTGGTACACGATGTAGAAGGCCCACACTATCCCTGCGGCCAGCACCAGAAGATTCCCGATCAGGCTGCCGTCGGTCATCCTGCCGATGTCGCCTCCCGTGGAGACGATGAAAACGCCGAGCAGGCCGATGAGGAGGCCGAAGATGGTGAACCTGGTGATCTTCTCCTTCAATATGATGGCGGCCAGGATGGCCACGAACACCACGTTGATGTCCACCAGCAGCACGGCGTTGGTCGCGGTGGTGGTGGTCATGCCCTCGTTCTGCAGGAAGAGGCCGATGGCGTTCAGCGCGCCGACCAGCCAGAGTATCTTGTCCTTGAAGATGGAGAGGTCGAAGTCCGTGAAGAAGTAGGCGATGAGCACGAGGGCTGGCGCCGCGATCAGCCAGCGCAGCAGCGCGAAGAGGACCGGGTCCACCTCGCCCACGCCGATCTTCGATGCGACGAAGCTCGTCCCCCATAGGAAGCTGGAAAGGATGAGGAACGCCTCGAACCTATCGACCCGAAAACGCATCGCGCCCGATACCATCTACCGATATTTGAGTCCGCGCCCTAGCCTTCCAAGGTCCTTCCCTCGAGCTTGGCCGGACCCTTCACCATGACGTTGTCGCCGAGTATGCAGTCCTTCAGGGCGACGCCTTCGTCGATGAAGCAGTTGTCGCCGATGATGCAGCCCTCGATCTGAGCGCCCTTGCGCACCCTGCAGTTGGTCAACGCCAGGGAGTCGACCAGCTTGGCCTCGCCCTCGACAACGCTGCCCTGGCCGATGCCCGACCTCATCACAAGGGCCTTCTCGCCTATGCGGACGTCGTCGCCCAGGTACACCGGGCCAACGAGCTTGGCGCCGGACGCGAAGAACCGGTTCCCGAATATCTTGCCTTGGGTCTCGGTGCCGACGATCTGCCTCTCAGCCCCCCTGCGCTCTGCCATGGCCAGGTTGGCCTTGAGGAGGTCGATGGGCCTGCCGATGTCGTGCCACATCCCTCTGAGGCGCGAGCCGAAGAGCCGCTTGCCCTCCTCCATGAGCCTGGGGAAGAGGTTCTTGGAGAAATCGAACTTCGTGGCTTCAGGGACGTAGCGGAAGGCGGACCTCTGCATCACGTAAATCCCCGCATTGATGAGGTTGGAGAAGACCTCCTCTGGCTTAGGCTTCTCCATGAAGCGGGAGATGCGCCCGTCCTCCTCCAGGCCCACGATCCCGAACTGCTCCGGCCTCTCGACCTCCGTCAAGGCGATCGTCACCTCCGCAGCGGTGCTCCGGTGGAAGCGGATCAGGTGGTCGAAGTCGATGTCAAGAAGAACGTCGCCCATCGCCACCACGAAGGTGTCTGGGAGCTTGTTCTCCAGCAGCTTGACGGCCCCTGCCGTGCCCATCGGCTCCTCCTCGAAAGCGAATACCAGGTCGATGCCCAGCTTCTTGCCGTCCCCCAGGGCCTTGACGACGTCGATGGACTTGAAGCCGCAGGCCACGTAGACCTTCTGGATGCCGGCGGCGCCCAGAGCCCTCAGGGTGTACTCTACGCACGGCCGGCCTAGCACCGGGAGGAGTGGCTTGGGGCGATTGTTGGTCAAAGGACGGAGGCGCGTCCCCTCGCCCCCCACCAGGACCACTGCCTGGGTCACGCCTTGGGTCATCGCGCTCTCTCCATCACGCTAGACCGCACGCCCACCTCGATATATAAAATTAGAGAGACCAGTATCGAGGCGCCCTTTCAAGTCCAGAGCTTGGCCACGTTGTCCCCCTTCTTGGCGCCGATCAGCTGGGAGACGGGCTCGCACTTCCCTCTTAGGAGGAACAGAGCTGGCCTGTAGGGCTCGTCGGAGAGCGATTCGAAATTTGCCATTCCCTTGGACACTATCAGGTCCGCTTGCTCAAGCTCCTTCTTCAACCTCGGGCCTATCTTGTCCGCATCGATGCCCACGGCGAAGGAATCGGTGGAGAGGAGTTCGTCGAACACCTCGTCCAGATGTGCACGCTTCGCATCCTCCATCGTCACATCCGTCAGGACCGGTTCGCCTTTAACGACGCCGATCACCTTCGGTCCGAGGCGCGCGATCTCCTTGACCAGCAGGCGGTCCAGAACGGACTCGCCACAATTGTCCAGCAGATATAGGACCTTGCCCCCTCCCCTCATTAGCTTGCGGGCATGGGCAAGATCATTTATCTTGAGCCCTTCCGCCACCAGCCTATCGAACCCGTTCACCAGCTCCTCGGGCCTTTCGAACCCGACTTCTATACCGAAGTCGAGGACGTTCCCGGCAATAGCCACCCGAACGGCCATCTCCAACTTGTCATTTGCTTCTTCAACAAGTTTCCTCGCCTTAGGAAAGACCAGTTCTGCGGCCTGGTCGCTGCGCTTCTTAAGGTCTGCGTAGGGATCGTTTGATCCGCTTATGGCATATGCCTTCTCATGGACTAAGGTCGCCAGTTTGGCGGAGTTCATGCCCCTGGGGAAGTTC
Organism: Methanomassiliicoccales archaeon; assembly: GCA_035518995.1. Lineage (GTDB taxonomy): Archaea > Thermoplasmatota > Thermoplasmata > Methanomassiliicoccales > UBA472 > JAJRAN01. The sequence continues at coordinate 4,153 of DATIXC010000053.1, forward strand.
GATGAAAGTATGTGCAGGCTCTCGGCCATTGCCTGCTCGGTTCTGTCCTTGGCAACCAATTGCACCTCATAGAGGACTCTGTTCAACAAGCAGGGAACGCACTCCGAGGCGAATTGCATGCGGCCGCGAAGAGCTTGGCTGATAATAATCCTTCGCGGAGGCTCAGGGTTGTATCCGAGAACAAGACGGAAGCGATTAAGTATTTCCGTACCAATGGAAAACATCTGGTAGCGTGGGTGGGAAGATTTGCGGAAGTCGATAGCGGTTTGCTCTATCGCATTCGCGTTCATGATCGCCATGCCTTCCGTTATTGCAGCCGCGGACTCTTCGACGCTTGAAAGTAATGACTCACTACCGCTGCGCCCATTCGTGCTCGATTCCTATCCCTCTGACTTTCCACATGCGCCCGAGAACATCACCGGTGTACCGGGCCCGACCTACATTGACCTTCACTGGCAGCCCACCATGTATGATGGTGGTTCACCGGTCATTGCCGTTTACATCTACAACGTTGGCTATGACGACGATGCCACTCCCTTGGTCAAATTGGACCCTGGGACAAGATCGTACCGCATCGATGGGCTAAATCCAGGCCAATCATACATTTTCCATATGCGCTCGGAGAACGTCAATGGAATAGGGTGGTGGAGCAGTAGCAACTGGGCCATCGTGGGAAGGACGGTCCCTGGAACGCCTACCTCATTGCATGTTACGGCTGGGCAGGCTCAGGCCAACCTGAGCTGGGAAGCATCATCTGATGGGGGGTTGGAATTGCAGGGTTATCGAATATATGGGGGGACGAACCGCACGAATTTGAGCTATTTCTCCACCGTCGATGAATACAGCCGGAACTTTGTCGCTACTGGGCTGCAACTCGGGGCCATCTATTATTTCCAGGTCAGCGCCTTCAATGCCTTCGGCGAGGGAGGTAGGTCGGAAATCGGCAGCGTCAGGAACGGCTACGCGCCGCGCAATTGCGTGGTATCGCCCACCAACTTCAATGACTGCAGTCCACACGATGTCACCATCACCTGGCTCCATCCGGCAGAGAATTATTCGCACGTCGTGGCTTATCGGATTTATTACCGTCCCTCTGGGGCGCCTTTCGTCTATCGCGATTACATTGCAGTCGATCGCGCTAACACCAGCATCGTACTGGAGGATGTGGGAGGATGGAATTTGAACTTCTACGCCGTCGCTGCGGTGTACGACAATGGGGACGAGGTGTATTCCAATGGGGTTTGGGTCAGCCATCCAATGTGTGAGGGTTTCGGTTTCGGTCCTATGGATGTTCTTTTGATCTGCTTCATCGTTGTTCTAATCGGGCTCATCGTGCTCGTCGCATTCGTCGCGCTGTCGGGCAGCTGGAACAGGAAGAAGCGTTAGCGTTTACAACGACGCTCACCAAAGTTTTATACCAAGTCCAGCCGTTTTTCTGGCCGAGGGGGCAATGTCGCAGGGAGTGACGCTGCGGGTCGTCAGGGCGCAGCACCAATCCGAGGTCGGGCTCGGAAGGGCGAGGGTCGACACCAAGACCCGTAAGGACCTTGGGGTCGAGGTGGGCGATGTCATAGAGATCGTGGGGAAGAAGAACACCGCCGCCAAGGTCTTCCGCGCGCCGCAGGAGGATGAGAACATGGGCATCATCCGAATTGACGGCATGATTCGATCCAACGCGGGCGTCTCGATCGGCGAGAAGGTGGTGGTGATGAGGGCCGACCCACAGCCAGCACAGAAGATCACCGTCGCGCCGAAGATCCTTCCCCAGGGCAAGAACATCCGCTTCGGCACCGGCGTCGAGGACCTTGTCAAGAAGGGGCTCAACAACCGACCACTGGTGAAGGGCGACGAGATCATCATCCCTAACATCGCGCTCATGGGCAACTTCATCCCCTTCGTCGTGGTGCAGACCACTCCCAACGGCGTAATCGTCGTCGGCGACCACACCGAGCTGGTGGTGAGGACGGAGGTCATCGAGCAGAAGGCCTCCGTGGCCCCATCGGTCACCTACGACGACGTGGGGGGTTTGGAGGAGGAGCTGCAGCGCGTCCGCGAGATGATCGAGCTCCCGCTGAAGCACCCAGAGCTCTTCGAGCGCCTAGGGATAGACCCTCCGAAAGGCGTCCTCCTATATGGTCCTCCTGGGACAGGGAAGACCCTTATCGCCAAGGCCGTCGCCAACGAGGCGGGCGCGGCGTTCTTCTCCATACAGGGCCCTGAGATCATTTCCAAGTACTACGGCCAGAGCGAGGAGAAGCTGAGGGAGAAGTTCGACGAGGCGGAGAAGAACGCCCCGAGCATCGTCTTCGTGGACGAGCTGGACTCGATCGCCCCCAAGCGCGAGGAGGTGCACGGCGAGGTGGAGAGGAGGGTGGTGGCACAGCTCCTCACCCTGATGGACGGGATGGGCGGGCGCGGGCAGGTCATCGTTATCGGCGCCACCAACCGCGAGGACGCCATCGACCCCGCGCTCAGGAGGCCGGGCCGCTTCGACCGTGAGATCGAGATCGGGGTGCCGACCAAGGAGGGTAGGAAGGAGATCCTGGAGATCCACACCCGCGGCATGCCCCTGGCCGACGACGTGTCCCTGGACTACTTCGCCAGCATGACCCACGGTTTCGTGGGGGCGGACCTGATGGCTCTTGCGCGCGAGGCCGCCATGAAGTGCCTCTCGCGCTTCGTCCCCGAGCTGGAGCTGGGCAAGCCCATACCTGCGGACGTTCTGGAGCGGGTCAAGGTCACCTACGACGATTTCAATGACGCTCTCAAGGACCTGGAGCCGAGCGCGATGCGGGAGGTGTTGGTCGAGGTCCCCAAGGTCACCTGGGACGACGTCGGGGGCCTGGAGGAGGTCAAGCGCCACCTGCGCGAGACCATCGAGATGCCCATGGAGAACCCCGCGGCGTTCAAGCGCATGGGCATCAGGCCGGCGAAGGGCGTCCTGCTCTACGGTCCTCCTGGGACGGGGAAGACCCTCCTGGCCAAGGCAGTGGCCAACGAGTCCAAGGCCAACTTCATCCCCATCAAGGGCCCGGAGATAATGAGCAAGTGGGTCGGCGAGTCGGAGAAGGCGGTCCGCCAGGCCTTCAAGAAGGCCAAGCAGGTCGCCCCGTCGGTCCTCTTCCTGGACGAGATCGACGCCATCGCGCCGAGGAGGGGCACCGGGAGCGACACCAACGTGACCGAGAGGGTGGTGAACCAGCTCCTCACCTCCATGGATGGCATGGAGACCTTGGAGAAGGTGACGGTCATCGCAGCTACGAACCGGCCGGACATCATCGACCCCGCTCTCCTGAGGCCTGGCAGGTTCGACCGGCTGGTCCTCATCCCCGTCCCGGACGAGAAGGCGCGCCTCGCCATCCTGAGCGTGCACACCAAGGCCATGCCGATACGCAACGTGGACATCACCGTATTGGCCGAGCGTACGGACGGATTCGTCGGCGCCGATCTGGAGAACCTCTGCCGCGAGGCGGCGATGATCGCCCTGCGGGAGGACAAGGACGCCGAGATCGTGGAGATGAAGCACTTCGAGGCGGCGCTAAAGATCATAAAGCCCTCGGTGGACAAGGACATCATGAAGCAGTACGAGAACATCGGCAAGGCCTTGGAGAAGGTCCGCCTGGTCGGGGAGGACATGGGGATATACCGTTGAAGGCCATTGCAGACCACCTCTCGGGTGAGTTCCTCACATTGCGAAGCGCGAGCCGCTGACCGCTTGCTCGCGAGAATTCTGGCGCGATTTCCGAAAATGGAAAGGTAATTATACGGACAAATCATTCATAACCGCATAAATCCTGACATGCTGGGAGGGACGCATCCATGAGGAAGTTCATCACTGAGTTGAAGGGCAAGACGGTCATGACTAACGACGGGCAGATCTTGGGTATGATCGAGAACTTCGTCATAGAGAAGGCCACGGGCGATATCCAGCACGTTCTGGTCGTCCCCGCCGAGGAGATCGAGACCCGCCTTTTCAAGACGGACTCCCAGGGAAGGCTGATCCTCCCCTTCAGCGAGATGAACGCGGTGCGCGACGTCGTCGTGATGAACATCAGCCACTGAACCGCTTCTGACTTCGTCAGCCTTTGAGGGCGGCCTTGACCCTGGCCTTATTGTACTGCGCGTCCCTGAACTCAGGGGACCTCACCAAGGCCTCCTCGTAGAGCTCCAACGCCTTTACGAGCTCCTTCCTCCGCTCCGCGACCATCCCCAGGGCGTTGTAGGCCTCCGCGCTCGCGTCCAGCCTCAACGCGGAGCCGAAGGACTCCTCCGCGGCGTCCAGGTCGTTTCGCCCTAGCTGGCACATGCCCAGGTGGAGCAGGAACACCGGCCTTCGGTCCAGGAGGATCGCCTCCTTGAGGGCGTGCTCCGCCTGCTCGTACCCACCTTGCAGGTAGTGCACACAGCCCAGGTTGTTCCAGGCATCGGCGTACCTCGGCTCGGCCTCGATGGCCTTGTGGAGGGCCTCCTCCGCCTCCTCCAGGCGACCGGAGAACCTCAGCGCCACCCCCAGGTCATTGAGGGTCTGGGGCGAGCCGCCAAGCTCGCCGCTCAGCCTGAGCAGCAGGTCCACCGCCTCCGCGTGCTCCCCCTTGACCATGAGGGCGAGTGCCCTGATGCGGTCGTGGAGCGGGTCCGCTCCCTCGGTCCAGTTCAGCAAGGTGAGGGCCTCCTCCTTCCGGCCCAGCACCACCTCCGTCACCGCGGCGCGCTTCCTCGCCTCCGCGTCCTCGAGGAAAGGCTTGAGCAGGCGAGCGCCCTCCTCCCTCCTGCCCAGGCGGTAGACCACCGCCTCCAGCTCCAGGGCGATGTCCGCCTCCTGCGGCATGTCCCTGATGCCCTTGCTCAGGACGGCGATGGCCTCCTCCATCCTGCCCATCTCCAGCAATATGGACGACTTGCGCAGCAGCCCGTTCGGGGAGCGTTCGAACTCCAGGGCCTTGTCCGCTTCCCGCAGGGCGTCCTCCTGCCTGCCTATGGCCTGGAGCAGCAGCGAGGCGTCCAGGTACTTCTTGGCCAGGCTCTCCTCCTTGTGGAGCCTGGTCTGGATCAGTGGCTCGAGGGCAACCATGGCCTCCTGCGCCGCCTCCCTGCCCTCCTTGGCCTCCTTCAGCCCCCGGTCGAGCCTCTCCGCGACCGAGAAGCTCTCCTCCGCCTCCGCGAGCATCCCCGCGGCCTTCTGCGCCTGCCCCAGGCGAAGCCAGAGGTCCGCCCTCTTGCGGTCCGCGGCCACCGCCTCCTTCCAGGCGGAGATCGACTCCTTCGACCTCCCCATGTCGGTGAGGAGAGAGGCCTTGTTCACCTGCGCCTCCAGATTGTCGGGGTCGAGTGAGGAGACGACCTCGAACGCCTCCAGCGCCTCCGGGTTCCTGCCCAACGACCTCAGCACCAGCCCCCGATTGTTCAGACCCTGGTGGTCGTTGGGATATATCCGCAGGAGCTCGTCGAAGGTGGCGAGCGCCTCCTCCTTCCTTCCCAGCGAGAACAGGGTCGCCCCCTTGTTGAGCAGCGCCGGGTACATCCTCCTAGCATAGAGAAGAGCGCGATCGTACGCCGAGACCTCGTCCTCCAGCCTGCCCATCTGGTGTAGCACGATGCCCGCCATGTACCAGGTCGTAGGGTCCCCTGGGCGTATCCTTAACGCCTGGCCGATGGCCTCCAGCGCTTGGTCGTGCTCGCCCAGGTAGAAGTGCGTGCTGGCCTTCATCCTCCACGCCAGGTCGTGCTCGCTCTTGATGGCCAGGGCGGCATCAAGATCCTTTAATGCCTCCTTGTACTCTGAGCGCTTGATCTGCTCGTCCGCGTCCTGCAAGAGGGAGTCGAAGGGCATTGTCGACGGCAGCACCCTGCTCCCCTCCTTCCTGAGAAGAACCCGGTCGGAGTCCTTGGTGAGCATGCCCGAGAGGTCGAAGCGCTTGATCAGGACGATGAGCTTGGCCCGGTCCGCGGTGGATACCTCCTCCTTGTCCGCCGCCTCCAGGGAAGCCTGGTCCATGTCATTCGCAACTATCAGTACCGGCGACCGCTTCTCGGCCATGGCCCTCTCCTTGGCGATGTGCACGCCCTCCAGGGAGGCGTGCTCCGGCTTCCTCGAGGCCATGATCAGGTACTTCGTCCCCTCCCTCTCCCCCTCCAGGAAGGCGACGTCGTCCATGACCGCGCCCCCGGTGACCTTGAGCTCCATCTTCTCCAGCAGGGCGGTGACGAACCTCTTGTAGGGCTCGGAGGCCATCTCTTTGAGGTTGCGGACCAGGCGGGCGTCCAGGCGGGCCTCGAGGTCGTCGTCCATCATCGCTTGGCCTCCAGCGAGGTCCTTATCCTCCGAAGATGTGGGTCTAGGAGCTCCTCGGGGATGAGCGAGAGCTCCTCCCGGCACTCATCGCCCCTGCCGACGTCGAACAGGACCATGGCCCTCTTGATGGCGTAGTTCACCGTCTCCCTGTCCGCCCGGTAGGCGGTCAGATCCTCCAGTATGCGCAGGGCGTCATCGGTCCTGCCTATCCAGGAATAGAGCATGGCCTGGTTGGACTGGGCCACCTTCCACAGGGGCCGATGGTCCCGGGCCCGGGAGTACAGGGTGAGGGCTATGCTCGACTTCTCCTTGATGAACGCGGATCGCCAGGCCTCGTCCGCCGGAAGGCGGACCGCGGCCATCACCAGGAGAGCGTGCAAGTTCCCCATGCGCACGCTAGCCCTGGCCCAGATCTCGCTCTTCACCTCAAGAGCCCTCACCTCCTCCACCAGGCGCCAGAGGAAGGTCCGCCGGGGCAGCCTCTCGTCCCCCCAGACGTGCAAAGTGACACCGCACGAGGCCAGATATTCCTCAACCAGGGTCTGTAGCGGCCCCTGATCACCCCGCTCCATCAAGTTCCTTAGGCGGATCGCCGGCTCCACCCCCTCCCCGAACTCCATGTCGATGGATGTGACCGGCCCCACGCGCAGCACGGCGCTGCCGACCTGATGGAGCCTCATGTCGGCGGCCGGGTCCTGCATCCTCCTGGTCAAGGAAAGGGGGTCCATCATGCCGTCCAGGCATCTCTTGCACATCAGGACCCCGACCTCGGTCTCCGTTCCGCAGGACACGCATGCCATGTTGTCAGGGAGTGATGATGCGTAGGCCAGTTTATGAAATTAGTGTGCGCGGAAGGCCGTTCTAGAGAGGTCGTCCAACGTCCTTTGCTAGATCGGCACCTTTCCTGGAAACAAGCAATCCAGATGGCTCGATCGGTCATTCTCACTTTTGATTCTCAACTCGGATGTTAAATAACCTCCCGCCCCGAAATGCCTGATGATAGATAGGTTTGGAGGAACAAGCATGTTCGAGGTAAACTCCGCAGAGGCCCAAGCGCCTGTGCAGGATATCGCAGCCGCCAAGCCAGAAGAGCAAGCCAAGTCCGCTTCGGCCAAGAAGACGAAGTCCAAGCCGAAGGTCAGGACCTTCAGCGAGCTGCAGAAGGTCATTTCGCAATGGCAGCCGAGCGACCCCAAGGCCTCGCGAAGGATGCTCACCAGCGAGATCATGAACCTTCTCCAGGACAAGGGCTTCACCCACATCAAGGCCTGCATACCTTCGGTCATAGTCGAGGGCCAGTTCCCCATCGACCTGATGCACTACCATTCCGAGCAGGACATCTACGAGTTCCTTACCCGCATGATGTGGATGCACCAGGAGTACGGCAAGGCCCTGGGCATCATGGTCGGTGTGGATGACGTCGCTGCGGCCAAGGTCGAGGACGCGTGCGGAAGCTTGCTCAACACCGAAGAGGACTGCCTGATCATTCTCATCTAGCGCCCAGGCTAGAGGCCCTTGGCCATGTAAACCCCTTCTTTTTCATATCCCATCGATGAGTAGTAGCGCCTGACCCCGACCCCGCTGGTCACCTGCAGCTTCGAATACCCCGCTTCCGCGGCGACCGCCTCCGCCTCGGCCATGATCTCCTTGCCGAAGCCGCGGTGCTGCCATTCGCTCCCGCGCGACCCGAGTTGGGCCATCAGGCCGAACACCTTCAGCTCGCGGAGGCGAGCGACGCCGATTCGTTGGGGGAGGCGGAGGCGCCCGTACCCCACCAGCCCTTGCTTCTGCTCGACGTCCAAGGAGATGAACACCTCCCTGCCCCAGGAGGCCTCGTACTCGAGGCGACTCAGGGTCACCTGGTCAGGGGAGACGACCGCGACCCGGTTGAGGCCGACCTCGCGGCAACGGATGCATCTGCATCTTGCGCCGTCGCTCCGCATCTGGGCCCGTACCAGCTCCCGCAGATGGCCCTTGCAGACGCCGGCCTCGATCAGATCCGCCGGTATGTCGCGCTGTATGCGTTGTATCCTCACGTAGGCGGGGGCGATGGCCTTCATCTTGGCGACGACCTCCACCGCCTGCTGGGTCGTGTACGGCTTATACTCGCCCGCCCTCCACCTCTCGTAGAGGGGCGTGCCCTTCACCACCAAGGTGGGATAGATCTTGAGCATGTCAGGTCGGAACCGCGGATCGTCGAACATCATCCGGAAGGAATCGACGTCCTTCTCTGGGGAGGAACCAGGTAGCCCTGGCATGATGTGATAGCAGACCTTGAGGCCCTTCTCCTTGGCCACGAGGGTGGCCTCCGCGACCTCGCGGACGCCGTGGCCGCGATTCACCGAGCGCAAGATGTCGTCGTCCAGGATCTGAACGCCGAGCTCCACCCTGGTCGTGCCGAGGGACATGCAGCGCTCGGCCATCAGGCTATCGAAGGAGTCTGGCCTGGTCTCCACGGTCATGCCGATGCAGCGGTGCGCCGCGCATTCGTTCAGGAGGTGCGCCTCCCCGAGCGAGGCGGCTATGGCCCCGTTCATGGCGTCGAAGCAGCCCTTGACGAACGTGGTCTGGTAGTCCCAGGACCGCGAGGTGAAGGTGCCGCCCATGATGATGAGGTCGACCTTGTCGGTGGAATGGCCTATGGCCTGGAGCTGCTCGAGGCGGGCGTTGACCTGACGGAACGGGTCGAACTCGTTATAGGCAGCTCGCCTGGCCGCAGGTTCCTTCCCCGTGTACGACTGGGGGGAGTTGTTCTCCACGCCCCCTGGGCAATAGGAGCATCGGCCGTGCGGGCATGGCGCTGGGGAGGTCATCACCGCCACCACCGCAACGCCGGAGAGCGTCCTGACGTCCTTGCGCCTCAGGACCGACCTGACCAAGGGCAGGAGCTCACCGTCCGCCCGGGCGAGGGTCTCGGAGTTCGGCGGCACAGTGGATAGGCCGAGCTCCCGACAAAGCTCTATCTTCCTCCGCTGCAGGGAGGCCTTGTCGGTGATCTCTCCATCGGCGATGGCCTTGAGCAGACGATCGTGATAGTCCACGACAATGTCCATGCGCTCCCTCCTTAAATCGATGGCGACGCCGTGTGGGGCAAGCCTCAATCCAGCCAATGCCTTTCGTTGGCCATGCTGAAGAAGCCACCTGCGATCAGGAATATGCCGATCACCACGGCAGCGAAAGCCGTCACGGGGTGCAGGAAGAAGAAAAAGGGAACGCTCAGGAGGAAGGATGCGACGGCCAGTATGAAGTACATCCTGGAGGAGATGGGCTTCGCCCTTTCACCGTCTTCCTTGTCCTCAGGCATCAGAACCACTGGCTCAACCGAAGTAGACCTTGGTCTCCTCCTTCTCCTCGACCTTCTCCTCCGGCTTGAAGCTTATGATGTCGATGACCAGCACGGTCAGGCAAGGGACAAGGCGGATCATGCCCTGATCTCCCTCTTTCTCAGGGTCGAGCTGCATGCTCAGGGCGGAGTCGTGGCCGAAGGAGGTGTAGCCCTTGAAGACGCCGACGGTGGTCATGGGAGCCTCCCCGCTGCCCTTGCTAATAATACGATAGCGAGATCCTTTGGTGAGGCCGATGACCTCCTCCCCCTGCTTGTTGCCTTGCTTGGCCTGCGGCATCACTTCTCACCCGCCAGTTGTTGCAGATGGTCGATCGTCTTCCTGTAGGAGTCCATGGCCATCTCCACGTTCGCCTCCGTGAAATTCCAAGCCTTGGATATGTCTCCATAGCGGATGCGGTATCCCTTCTTCCTCTCTCCGCCCTTATCGACCTCCACCTCCTCTAGTATATCGATGGACTTCAGCTTGTTGAGGTGGCGGTAGATGGTTGGCTTGGTGGTCTTGAGCTTGGCGGCAAGGTCCTCGACAGTCCACGCGCGTTTCATGTTCCTGACAAAGCACTCCGTGAACATCCGATAGGGCACGCTCTCCTGCACGTCCTTCGCCTCGGTCTTTGGGTCGTAGCCCTTAGGCAGATAACCGATCATCTGAAGGAATTGCAACGAGACGTCATCCATATCGCTCAGGGGGGTGAGGGGCGTATTGCTTACAACAATGAGCTCGAACATTTTATCGGCCGGATTGATGATTTTTAAGGATAAATAATTAATTTGATTCAATTCATGATTTATTCGGAATGGAACGACGTTGCATACGAGCGATTTTTCGTTTAGACCGTTAATACTTCGACTAGCGGTATAGGCCACACATCATTGATATTTGTACAAATAGGACATAAAAAACCCACTTAGACATAATGGCTTTATATAATGTGTGCCTTGGATGTCTAGGGTGCTCGTCATGGAGACCAAGCAGAGAAACATGCTAGCCGTCATTATCGTGGCAGCAATTGTGATAATTGCCGCGGTCGCGATTGTGTTCTGGCCACAACCGGAAAATGAGAATAGCAAGGTGATTTATTGGTATCAGGTCGCACCTGTAAATCAACAGGCAGTGCTTCAATCTGGCCAGGCGCAGGGGGCTGTGAGCTGGGAGCCGTACACATCTGCCCAGATTATCAATGGAGGGGCGCATCCATTGGTGTGGAGCTCAGACCTATGGCCCGGACATCCTTGCTGCGTGATTGCCGTTAAATTCGACAATAGCGTTTTCCCGAACAACGCAACCAACCAGGACTTAATCGCAAGAATCGTTAGGGCGAACATGGACGCGTCCCAATGGCTGGTGAACACCGTTGCGACCCATGACTCGAACTTCAGCGCGCTGCTCAGCATGGGTTCTCAATTCAGTGGAGTAAGCCAGGTCGTTGTCGAGGATGCATTGAATCATACCGGTTATGAGAATGAGATTACCTCTGGAACTGTGGACTGGTTCATCAACTACACCAACATGTTCGCTGCGTTGAACCAGTTGACCAACCTGGCCGGGTATCCGAACTCGACGGCCTATGTCAACAGCATCGTGAACTCCACCTACCTGGAGAAGGCACTCCAAGTCCAGCCGAGCGCGACCATCCTCAACCCTGACCACCCTGTCAGCCTAGGGTTCCTCAACGGCGATCTGCACCAATTCGCCCGCGTGATCGCGATGAACAAGACGCTATGGGGAGGGCAGACCCTGTTCGAGAAGTATGGGGTACTGATCAGCTCGCCGCCTGCCTTCGCTAATGGGCCAGCGGTGATGTCGGCTCTCGGAGCAAATGCTATCAGCATCGGCTACCTGGGGGCTCCCCCTGCGCTATTGCTCAGGGCGAACTCGAACATACCCATCCAGATCGTCTCCCTAGTCAATACAGAGGGATCAGCCATTGTCGGAGCCAGCGGCATTACCAGCTTCGATCAGCTGAACGGTCAGACGGTAGTAACGCCGGGACCCGGCTCGATTCAGCATCTCATGCTAGCGTACTATTGCCAGCAGCACGACTACGTCCTGAAGCTGAAAGGGACGTAAAGCATTGGAACCGCTGAAGACCAAACCTTTTTCCCTTTCCATTTATTAAGGTGTGAAAATGACCGATGAACGCAAGGGCTTCTCAGCCTGGCTTAAGATTCCGAAGAATCGGAATCGTTTGATGGACGTCGTCCTTGGCCTAGTCTCGGTCATCGTTTTCTTGCTCGTCTGGGCCGGTGCCTCGGCACTATTGAACAGCATCTATCTTCCGGGACCTTATGAGGTCTTTCAAGCCTTCATAACCTCTTTCTCAGTACCCGACCCATCTATGCAAACAACGATGTGGCAGAACATTTGGGCGAGCCTTGAAAGGTTCCTCTATGGGTTTGCGATTGCCTTTGTCATCGCTGTGCCGCTAGGCTTGTTGATGGGGTTCTTCGGAACTTTCGAGAGGCTCACCAAACCAGTCGTGGAGATATTCAGGCCGATTCCGCCCATCGCTTGGACCGCCCTGTTCCTAATAATGTTGGGGCTCTTCTGGGGGCCGATAGTCGTCATTTTCATTGGAGTGTTCTTCCCGCTTTTGTCCAACGTGATATTCGGCGTCAAGTCGGTAGACAGATACCTGATCGACGCCGCGAAGACGCTTGGTGCCAATCGCTTCCAGGTATTCACCAAGGTAATCTTTCCCGCAACGGTGCCGTACATGATGACCGGCATCACCATCGGCCTCGGCATCGGTTGGATGTGCATAGTCGCGGCCGAGATGGTCTCGGTGGTCGGTGGGGGCGTAGGCTACTACATCTACATCAATGGGGTCATTGGCAGGTGGCCCTACATGTACGGGGGGATGGTGGTCATCGCCATCTTGGGCATTCTGACCGTGGGCTTGAGCAGGATAGCTGAGAACCGCCTGTCAAAGCAGATGGGGTTGAGGTGATGCTGACCATTAAGGGGCTGGGCAAGTCCTTCCCCAAGGACAAAGAGAAGCTAACCGCAGTTCAGGACTTCAGTCTCGAGGTAAAAGACGAGGAGTTCGTTTGCGTACTCGGCCCTTCTGGATGCGGAAAAACCACGCTGCTCCGGATAATCGCAGGGCTTGAGTCCAAGACCGATGGCTCGATCCAGCTCGATGGCGTCGAGATCTCAGGCCCCGGGTCGGACCGAGGAATGGTGTTCCAGGAGTTCGCCCTATTCCCCTGGAGGACGACGCGCAAGAACATCGAGTTCGGGTTGGAGATAAGGAATGTCCCGTCCAAGGAAAGGCAGGAGATAGCCCAGAAGTTCATCGACCTGGTCGGGCTGAAAGGGTTCGAGAACTCGCATCCTTTTGAGCTCTCGGGAGGAATGAAACAGAGGGTCGGTATAGCACGGGCCTTGGCGAACGATCCTAAGGTCCTCCTGATGGACGAGCCGTTCGGGGCGCTCGATGCTCAGACCCGCAACCTGATGCAGAAGGAGCTGCTCCGCATCTGGAAGGAGACGAAGAAGACCGTCATCTTCATCACCCACTCCGTGGACGAGGCCTGCTATTTAGCGGATAGGATAGTGGTCATGACCGCGCGACCTGGCACCATCAAGGAGATCTTCACGATAGGCTCCGAGCGCCCAAGGGACCGCGCCAGCGTGGAGTTCGCCCAGCTCAGGAAGACCATATTGGCGGAGCTTGAGCGAGAGGTGGTCGCCGCCCCGGCCACGATAACCGGGAGCGCATCGAGCGCCTAGAGCGCTTTCTTGGCCGCCACCTCAATCGCCCGAAGCACCGAGTCCCTCGGTATTACGACCGACACCGGCACCGTCAGTATCTTCTCGACGGTGGGGGCTACGATGGGGGCGCAGACCACCGCCAAGGCGCCGTCCCTCTCGGCCATAACTGCGGCGATGATGGCGTCCTCCATGGTCTGGGCCGGGTACTCCTTGACCTTGACGCTCTTGTCCGCCACTTGGACGATGCGCTCCTCCATCTTGTTTAGCACCCCCCTCGAGGCGATCACCGCGATGAAGGGGCCCGAAGGCTGTTTCTCGAGCGTCCGCACCGCCCTGAGCACGCTGCGCACCGTCCTCAGGTTCGGCTCCCTCTTCTCCTGCATGATCTTGTAGATGGTGGAGGGAGAGAGGCCGGTCCTCACGCAGAAATCGTTCACGCTCATCTTCAAGTCCTCGTCCAGGATCTTCTTGAGGGAGTTCTTGAAGCCCTCCGGCCCTCGCAGAATACCGATTATCAACTCGTCGACCAGAGTCATCATTCCATCTCCTTGCGTACGAACTTGGCGGCGTTGGTCCCGGCGATGCAGCCTTGCCCCACCGCCCTCGCTAGCTGCCATGGCTGCCCGGTCACGTCGCCACAGGCGAACAGGCCTTTGACGCCGGTCTCCATATCGGCGTTGACCTCGATGATGCCGGTAGGGTCGGGAATCACGTCCAGGTCCAGGGCCAGGTCCGCTGAGCCCTTGGCGCCAAGCTCGATGAACACCCCGTCCACGGCCAGCTTGCGGCCGTCGTTCAGCTCCAAGGCCTTCACCGTCTCGTCGCCCGCTATCCTGGCCACCGATGCCGGGGATATGATCTCCACCTTGCTGGCCTTGACCTTGGCCATGAGCTGCGACGCGACGTTGAGGTTCTTCGATACCCAGTAGACGACGCTCGCGTACTCGGTGAGGAGAAGCGCGGAGCTGGCCGCGGTGCTTTCGTCCCCTATGACCGCCACCGCCCGGTTCCTGAAGAAATTGCAATCGCAGGAGGCGCAATAGCTGACCCCTCTTCCAAGAAGTTCCTTCTCACCAGGAGCGTTCAGCTTCTTGCGAGAGACCCCTGGAGCGAGCACGAGCGCCCTCGCCTTGAACTCCATGTCGTGGTCCGTGATGGCGGTGAAGGCGTCGTCCTTCTTCTCAAGCTTCATGACGTCCTGCTCGAATATCTCGGCGCCGAAGCGCTTGGCCTGCTCCATTCCTCTGGCGAGGAGCTCCTTTCCGCTCATGGCGCCGATTCCGAAATAGTTCTCGACCTCGGCTCGATTCAGTCCGCTTCCCTCCGTCCGGCCGATCACCGCCACCCTC
>DATIXC010000054.1:0-7029 GCA_035518995.1 Methanomassiliicoccales archaeon
GACCATCCCGGATGGACCCGGGACCGGTACCCCAGTTCCCTTCCTAGCTTGTTGATGCTCCCAGCCTTCTCGATGCCTTCCTTTATCAGCATCACGCGATAGCTCGAGGTGAGCCACACTTTGTTTGGGTCCGACCTAGGCTCCCCTCTTCCGAACCGACCGATCGCGAAGTCAGACACGTTGATGAAATTTTCTACCTCATCTATTAATCTTTCGTCATTTGACGTAACCGTGTCGAAGTAAATGCACGTCAATTCAAAATGCGAACGCGGATTGAAAAACCTCCGTCTGGTCGGCCGCATATTAATGTCCGTCGGATCTGATAATTTATCGACGCTCATCTTAGAAAAAGCTCAGGAATCCCCCCACTTACATATGCGTAAAAAAACTTCCCAAACCGATAAAGGCTAATATATGTGGGAAATTAGCCACTTGACAGTATGGCAACTTTCCGCAAGGTCCTCCATATGCAAACACAACACGAAGGGGATATCATAGACCTTACCGGGGAGTTGAAGAAAGCCCTAGCCGAGTGCTCGTTCAAGAGCGGCCTTGCCTGCGTCTTCGTTCCGCACTCGACGGCGGCAGTCTTCGCTATGGAATTCGAACCGGGGCTGAGGAAGGACATGCGTGAGGTGTTGCAGCGCCTCATCCCCAAAGGTACAGAGTACGAGCATCACAAGACCTGGAACGACATGAACGGGCACTCTCACGTCCGCTCAGCGTTCCTGGGCGCATCGATCACCGTGCCCTTTCACGAAGGGACGCCGGACCTAGGAACATGGCAGCAGGTCGTGCTCATGGAACTGGACAATGGCGGAAGGGAGAGAAAGGTGGTCATTCAACTGGTCGGGGCGTAACCTCAAGGATGGGATGGGGAGATGAAGGTAAGGTTCCTGGGAGGGGCTGAAGAGGTCGGCAAGATCGGCGCATATATCGAGGAGAATGGTTCGACCATACTCATCGAGTATGGTCTTAAATTGAGGCCGAAGGAGGCCCCGGTCCCGCCAATGCCTCCACCGCAGATGGTAGACCATATCCTGCTCACCCACAGCCACCTGGACCACTCTGGGATGATTCCTTGGCTCTGCCGTGAGAACCGGGACGCAAAGGTGCTGTCCACGGAGAGCACCTATGAGGTCTCGCAGCTCATCTGGCAAGACACCCTGAAGATCGCGGACATGGAGGGCCATCACCGCCCCTTCGAGCCCGAGGACATCCGCATCGCCATGTCCAGCTTCGTGCTGAAGGACTTCGGACAGTCCATCGATTGGGGCGGCTTCGAGGTCAAGCTGCATCGCGCCGGTCACATCCCCGGCGCCACGATGTACGAGCTCAACGGCAACAAGACCTCGTTGTTCACGGGCGACCTGCACACCATATCCACCAGGCTGGTCCGGGGCGCGATACCGGTCAAATGCGACAACCTTTTCATCGAGGCCACCTACGCCGGCCGCAACCACGAGAACTCCCGCCTCAAGGAGGAATACCGGTTCATCGAGAAGGTCAAGGGGGTCGTGGAGCGGGGCGGGAAGGCCATCATCCCCTGCTTCGCTGTCGGCCGCACCCAAGAGGTGATGCTCCTGCTCAAGGACCTCAAGCTCAACATGTGGGTGGACGGCATGGGCAAGCACGTGAACCGCATCTACCTGGACTTCCCCGAGCACCTAAACCTGAAGGACTTCAAGCGCGCCTTCAACCGCTTCCGGGCGGTGCGCACCTCCTCGGACCGGCGCAAGGTGAAGAAGGACGCGGACATAATCGTGACCACCGGCGGCATGCTCGACGGGGGCCCGGTCCTGGAGTACATCGACGCCTTCCACGACGATCCCGACACAGCCATACTCATGACGGGATACCAAGTGCCCGAGTCCAACGGTCAGATGCTCAAGGACAAGAGGGAGATCGAGGTCCTCGCGGAGTCCTCGCGGGGAAGGAGCCCGGAGGAGATCCTTGGCCCGGTGGAGATGAAGCGCATCAAGGTCAGGTGCGAGGTGGAGCAGTTCGACCTCTCCGCGCACGCGGACCACGAGCAACTGCTGAAGTTCATCCGGGGCTGCAAACCGGATAACGTGGTCCTGATGCACTCGGACCAGCCGCAGCTCCTGGCCAAGGACCTGGAGAAGGACTTCAACGTCATCATGCCCAAGACCGGGCAGGTTTTCGAACTATGAAGCTAGGCTGAAAGCCCCCATGTGCCTGGGATGATGATGAGTAACAGAATGGATAGGACGCAATACGCGGTCATGATTACTGCCAAAGCTTAGCCTTCTCGTCCGATACCCATCCTGCTAACGTGGCTTATGAGAACTATGGTTGCGAGGCAAGCAATGATTGTGGCCAAAGCGATGAAAGCCATTTCCATCAAACGGAATTCGTTGGAATTGAAGAAATCACCATTGGGCTCGATACCGATGATTGTAATGGAAGCAAGTTAGATTGCCAAGGAGGTGCCAACCATGATCGCGATCAATTTCCAATTTGCCTTTCCCATGACTGTCTGAAGCGAGAGCACGAGGATTTGGACAGGTTAATCTTGCTCACATGAAAAGCAGCGACCTCCATCCCTTGTATAGCATTTAGCCAGCAGACCACCATTAAATAGGTTTATATTCACCAAGCATTATTTTCAACCTGTATGAGCAAGATCAGCGAGTACCTCGATGAGGACGTAGGGTTCGGGGACATCACCAGCGATACGCTTCTGGGTGACGAGATGGGCTCCGCCCGCATCAAGGCCAACGAGGACTGCCTGTTGGCTGGCCTGGAGGAGGCCATCGAGGTTTTCAAGGAGGTCGGTGTGAACGTCTTCCCAATGGCCAGGGACGGGGAGCGTGTGGCCAAGGGCGAGGACGTCCTGGTGGTGGAGGGGCCTTTGAAGAAGATCCTCCTCGGGGAGCGCCTTGCCCTCAACTTCCTGATGATGATGAGCGGCGTGGCCACGGCAACGAACAACATAGTTCGCGATTGCCGCAAACAGAACCCCGCCGTCAAGATCGCTGCGACGAGGAAGACCACTCCTGGCTTCCGCTTCTACCAGAAGAAAGCGGTGGCCATGGGGGGCGGCGACCCGCACCGCTTCCGCATGGACGACGCCATCCTGATCAAGGACAACCATCTGCGCGTGGTCGGCTCCATCACCCAGGCCGTCGCCAAGGCCAAGGGCGTCTCCTTCAGCAAGAAGGTGGAGGTGGAGGTGGAGACGGTGGAGCAGGCAGTGGAGGCCGCCAAGGCCGGCGCCGACATTATCATGCTGGACAACATGCGCCCGGAGCAGGTCGAGGTCGCCTACCTTGCGGTCAAGAAGCTCAACGAGAAGGTGATGGTGGAGGTGTCGGGGGGCCTATCACCAGAGACCGCGCCCCATTACGCGAAGCACGCCGACATTCTCTCGCTGGGATGGATCACCCATTCGGTCCGCGCCGTGCACTTCAACCTCGAGGTCACGGCCGTCAAGCCGCCGCAGCAGCCGACCTGATCAGATATCGACCTTGACCCGGTGGTACTTCAGCCCTATCTCTTCAGCCGAGGCTCCGAGGGCGAGAGCGACCAGCTCCGCCAGGTAGAGCACCGGGAGGCCCGCCTTCTGCCGCAAATCGAACTGGATGAAGCAGAAGGGACAGGGGGTGAGGATGCAGTTCGCACCAGCCCTCCTGAACGCCTCTACGTCCTCCTGGAGGATGGCGTTGGAGATGCGGTCGTCCACGCCCGATAACGGGCCCCCGCAGCATCTTGGCCAATCCTCGTTCTCCACCACCTGGGCGCCAGTTCTCTGGGCAATGTCCCCGAGCACCCTCGGGGAGAAGGAGGAATCGATTTGGAGCACCCTGCTCGGGCGGAGGACATGGCAGCCCGGGTGCAGGGCGACCCTCAGGCTGGACTGCGGGGCGGTGACCATCGATTCCATCCTCGACGCGCGCCCTTCCAACAGCTCCATGAGATGCCTGACCTTGACGCCGCCGGCGTACCTCCTTTCAATTGGCGCGAGCATCTGGTTCACTTTGTTCCGGATCTCCTCCTCCTCGAGCTGGTGCGCCGCCTCCTTGAAGGACATGAAGCAGCCGTTGCATAGCACCAGCACGTCCTTGCGCTTGGCCTGGGCGATCGATAGCATCCTGGCCACCACCGCGAGCCAGGAATCGTGGCCGAGGGAGCGCAGTCCGATGGGCTCCACGCAGCACGACGCCGAAGGAAAAGGCTCGTACTCGACGCCCAACTTGTCCAGGACCAGACGGGAGGAGGCTTCCAGGAAAGGTAGCCTAGCGGGTATGAGGCAGCCAGCGAAGAGCAGATAGCTCTCGCCCACCCTCACAGCCTCCCCAGCTTAGTCCGTTCCATCAGCTTGGCCAGCTCGTCCATGGTGTCCTGCGACACGTCCAGCTCCGGAAGGGAGAACTCCTTCCGCATCTTCTTGGTTAGGCCGGTGCGGGGGAACGACATGCCGGATGACTTGAAGAGCTTGAGCTCCTCGGCGAAGTGCTCGGGGCAATTGCCGTGGAACGCGGCGGCGCTGCGCAGGAGAGAGATGACGTGGGCGGGGTCCACCCCAAGCTGGCATCTCTCGGAGCACGAGTTGCACATCAGGCATTGCCAGATGGAAGCCTCCGTCCCAAGCTCCATCGCTCCTACCAAGGCGCGTTCCATGACGTCCCTCGTCCTGATGCCATCATGTCTGGCCGAAGGGCAGACCGGAGTGCACTGGCCGCATTGCGTGCACCTCCAAAGTTCATGGCGCGTGAGGGCGTCTTGGAGTTCCTTCTCCACCTCCGCGTTCATAATAGCCTTCTTCACACACTTCCATCTCCCAGGGCGCTTATCTCCCTTTTCATCCTCGAACCCGAGAGACCATATCAAGGTCCGCTCGCGTTAACGGCGGCGGAGCTCGCCATGGCGTCCGTGATCTGCCACAGTTCAAAGGGGATGAATAGCAGGATCCCTACCGCGATCACCACTGGCACGCAAAGCAACCCGACCACGCTCACACCTAGGAGCGCTATCAATCCGCTTATGCCCAGGAGGACCAGGACGAACCCGAGCATGATGGCCAATCCGCGCGCCCATCTCCCCGCATACAAATGGCCCAGCCCCGGGAAGAGGATGGCCAGGATGACGGTCAGGCCGATCGACTTGCGAGGTCGTGGAGGGGGAGGGGATGTTCTCTGAGGGCTTTTTGCCTCGGGCTCGATGGCGAACAGGTCGAGGCCGCAGTTCCGGCAGTACCTCTCCCCCTCGACCTTGGCCGCGCTGCATCTGGGGCAGGTGGTCCCGAAGGGCTTTGCCTCGCTCATCCCCCTCAAGGATGACGTTCTCGATTATTTAGGGAAGTCCCAAGCAGAAGCGAAGCGCCCAGCGCAAGAATCATATCGTGCCTCGCCATCAATGGAATCGCATGTCGGATTGGATAGAGTCCGAGAAATGCCAGTTCTGCGGCAAGCCCGCCAAGCAGTTCGTCTTCGCCGCCTTCGTGTGCGGGAGCGAGGAATGCGTGGACAAGGCGCGCGAGGAGAGGGGAGGTCCCGGCGGGCACATGAAGGCGAAGAAGGAAGGCAGGCCCATAGTCTTCGATGACGAGAAATGAGCCTCGGTCAGGCCTCGGCCTCGGCGTCCTTCCGCGCCCTCTTGGCCTTCTTGGCGATGTCCCTAGTGGAGACCATATGGGTGTGCACTCCCAGCACCTTGTCTTTGATCCCGAACGACAGGCCGATCAGCTGGTTCAGGTGAAGCACCGGCACCTCGTAACGGTTCTTGAGGCGCTTCTGCCCCTGGTCCAGCTGCAGGTGGCAGAAGGGGCAGATGTCCAGGACGCAATCCGCGCCCGACTCCTTGATGAAGCGCATCTTCCTGGCCAGGATGCCGAGGGAGACCTTCTCGTCGCCGCTCCAAACCCCCCCACCCGCCCCGCAACAGGACAGCTTCTCCGGGAAGTCCACGCTCTCGCATCCCAGCGTCCCTACGATCCGCTCGAGGGCTTCGGGGCTCTCCACGTTCCTTCCCGATTCGCAGGAGGGCTTGAGATAGTGGCAGCCATAGTGTATGGCGACCTTGAGCCCTAGCTCGACCTTCACCTTGCTGGCAATCTGTGGCAACATGGAATCAACAACGTCCACGAAGTGCACCACCTTCGACTTGCTCCTGTAGCTCATGCCGATGGCCGAGAGCCTCTCGTTCACCATGACCACGCACTCGGGGTGCTTGCTGAGGTGCCGGTGCGCGGCCTCAAGAGTCCCGTAGCAGCCATTGCAAATGGTGATCAGGTCCGCGCCCTTCTCCTCGGCCGCGGCCAGGTTGCGCGCGGCGATCACCAGCCAGGAGTCGAAGTCGTAGCTGCGGATCACGCCCGGCGCCGGGCAGCACGTGAACTTCACCTCCACCAGCTCCAATCCAAGCTCCCTGAAGACCATCTGTGTCGATTTCTCGATGGAGGGGTACATGTTCCTGGCGATGCACCCGGGGAACAGGGCGTAGGGCATATCAACCCTCCTTGGCCATGCCGCTTATGGCGAGCGCGCTGACCAGCTTGCGGAACCTCTCCCTCTCGGCCTCGTCATGAGCGACGTCCACAGGCGCGATGGGCAGGCCGATCATAGAGCGTATCTTGGAGACGTCGGGGGTTATGGGGAAGCCGTCGGAGGATTCGAGGAGGCTCCGTATGGCGGTGAGGTGGATGCTGGGCCTATTCCCGGCGCGAGCGGAGGAGTTGCGGATGCGGATGATGGCGTCGGTGACCTTAACGCCCTTAGGGCAGCGCTCCTGGCAGGTGTAGCAGGTGGTGCAGGCCCAGAGGTCCTTGTCCGAGCTCACGTCCCTCCCCGACTTGACCAGGAAGACCAGTCGGCGGGTGCGGAGGTTGGAGTCCCTCCCGGAGGTGCAGGAAGCCGTGCACTTGCCGCATTGGACGCACTTGGTCAGATCGAACTCCTTCAACTCCTGCCCGAGGGTTCGGTTCATGCTCTCCCCTCCTTGAGCGACCTGGCCACCATCTCCACGATGTCGAGCACCTCGGCGCCGCAGTCCTCCAGGTTGACCTCG
>DATIXC010000055.1:0-3960 GCA_035518995.1 Methanomassiliicoccales archaeon
GGGCGTCAAGATGACCGTCGGGGAGCCGTTCGCGGACACCCCGAACAAGGGGGTGCTATCCACCAACGCGGAGCTCATCCCCTTGGCCTCGCCGAACTTCGAGAGCGGCCCGCCGGACGAGAACTCCATCGAGCTGGCCAGGGTCGTGGACCGTGGCATACGCGAGTCGCAGATGGTAGACCTCGAGGCCTTGTGCATCGAGCCGGAGAAGGAGGT
The DNA here is from genome assembly GCA_035518995.1 of Methanomassiliicoccales archaeon. Lineage (GTDB taxonomy): Archaea > Thermoplasmatota > Thermoplasmata > Methanomassiliicoccales > UBA472 > JAJRAN01. The sequence continues at coordinate 217 of DATIXC010000055.1, forward strand.
CTGGATAATGTTCACGGACATCTATGTCCTGGACTACGACGGCAACCTGTTCGACGCCGCCTTCCTCGGGGCGAGCGCCGCCCTGAACAACACCATGGTGCCGGCGAAGGCCAACGACCGCGGCGACGACTTCCGCCTGCCCATCAAGCACATGCCCATCTCCGTGACGGCCGTGCAGATAGAAAACTCTATATTGGTCGACCCGACTCTCGACGAAGAAAAGGTGGCGGAGGCTAGGCTGACCGTCACCACCGACGAGAACGGCGACCTCAGGGCGATGCAGAAGGGTCTGGCCGGGGCCTTTACCCTGGACCAGATCTACAAATGCGTGGAGACCTCGCAGCGCCTGGGGAACGACCTGAGGAAACTGATCGGGTGAAGATAGATGGCGAAGGGAACCGTCAAGGCCGGGACCGCGGGGCGCTACGGCGCCCGCTACGGCGTGGTGGTGAGGAAGCTCACCAGGGACATCGAGAAGACTGAGAGGGCGAGGCATGAGTGCCCCACTTGCCACCACCAGTCGGTGAAGCGGATTGCCTCAGGCATATGGGAGTGCAGGCGCTGCGAGACCAAGTTCGCGGCCGCCTCGTACTCGCCAATGAAGAAGAAGATCACCGCCGAAGAGGCGGTGGAGCCCAAGGAAGAGGAGAAGAAGTAGATGTACAAGTGCGGCAGCTGCGGCAAGCCCATCCGCTCCAACACCAACCAGGTCGGCATGCAGTGCGAGAACTGCGGCTCCAAGATATTCTACAAGGAGCGGCCGAACGTCAAGAAGACCATAAAGGCGAAGTGAGCAGGATGCCCAGCGCCGTCCTCTCGCTGACCGGCCCCGGGGCGTCGACGGTGTTCGGCGCCATATCGCCGGAGGCGGGGCGCGAGATTCCCCGCACCAAGGTCCAGGCGGACCTGGAAGGGGACAGGATGGTGCTGCGGATCGAGGCCAGGGACCTACCCGCCCTCAGGGCCGCCCTTAACTCTTACCTCCGCTGGATCAAGATCGCAGAGGACATGAATCGAATGGCAGGTGCATGAGATGAACGAGATATCCCCCAAGCTCCAGAACCAGATCGCCCAGTTCCAGCAGCTGCAGCAGCAATTGCAGTCCGTGCTCTCGCAGAAGTTCCGCATGGAGGCGCAGCTGCGCGAGGCGCAGATGACCATCGACGAGCTGAACAAGTCCCCCGAGGACGTGGCCATCTACCGCAACGTCGGCTCGCTGCTGATCAAGGCCAACGACAAGGCCTCGGTGCTCAAGGACGTCGAGGACGACAAGGAGACCCTTGAGATCAGGGTCAAGACCCTCGACCGCCAGGAGAAGGCGCTGCGCGACAAGTACAACACCATGCAGGACCAGATCTCCAAGGCCCTGGGCCAGGCCCCGGCCCCGTCTGAGGAGACCTAGGCCTCAAACCGATTCCTCAATCCCTTACATCGTTTTCCAAATCCCTTCGGTCACCAGCACGGGTCGAGATAGACGAAGACCCTTTTTCCCAGCTCTCCCGTCCGCATCGACCCTTCGATCGCCTGGGAAAGCTCGTCCCAAGTGCTCATCCATCTCTCCGGCGTCAGCGGGGACCTGGCCCTGACCGCGATCCTGAGCCGGACCTTGGGGAAGTCGGGGTATTGGGCAGCCTCGAGCCTCATAGCCTCCTCCAAACCCAAGGAGGGCAGGAGCGAGTTGAGCTTGGCGATCGAATCGTGCAAAGGGTCAATCATGTCCGGATGCGAGAGTAGCTCCCTCGCCACCTCGCCGGGGACCGGCAGACGAAGGACTTTGGCAAGGGTGGCGGCGTGATGCCTCCAGGGCTCGGCGGCTTCGTCGACTCCCCCGTTTAAGGGCTCTACGTTCATCGCGCCATTCGCGAGGCTGCGCTTCCTTCTCCTAAGAACCACGACCTTCATGCAATCGCCTAGAAAAACGAGCATCTGCGGAGGTAATCGACTTGACTATTGCAGTGAGGCTTCTAGAAACGTCCATATACGGTTCTGTTCTTCTCCTGCTCTAATGCTCGCGGACATCGGCATGGAGCTCCGGCAGGGCACCAAACTCGTCCTGCTCCATGGCAACGCCGACCCCGACGCGCTGGGCTGCGCCTTCGCCATCTATTCCTGCTTCCCTCAGGTGACGGTGGCGACCCCAGGCGGCTTGGACCGCGTGTCCAAGGTCATCGCCGACAAGCTGAGCTTCGAAACCAAGGAATTGGCCGATCCCGCTGCGTACGACAAGGTCGTGGTCCTCGACACCTCCTCGCCCGACCAACTGGCGCCGATAACCTCGTTGCCGCCTCGCTGCATCGTGGTCGACCACCACGCGCACAACCCGCGCTGGGATGGCCATCTGTACTATTGCGACGAGAGCAAGCGCTCTTGCTCCGAGATCGTCTACGAGCTCCTGAAGCTGACGAGGTCGAAGCCGTCCAGGGAGGTCAGCCTAGCCCTCCTGGCGGGGATGCTTACGGACTCGGGCCACTTCAAGTTCGCCACCCCCGCGCTCCTCCTTTCTTTCGGAGAGATCATGGAGTCGCACGGCATCGAGATCGATGAGGTCTTCGACCTGGTGGACCTTGAGCAGGACATCTCCGAGAGGATATCGCAGCTCAAGGGCGCGCAGAGGATGAGGTTCGAGCGCGTCGGGGACAGGCTGGTGGCCATCTCCCTGGGCAGCGCCTTCGAGTCCTCGGTGTGCAAGGCCCTCCTGGGCAAGGGGGCGGACATCGCCTTCGTCGGCTCCCAGCGGGGCGAACAGTTCCGGGTGAGCGCCCGGGCCCGCATGGACGTGGTGCGCATGGGATTGCACCTGGGCAAGCTCTTAGGGGACGTCGGGACGGAGACGATGAGCGATGGCGGCGGTCACGGCGGGGCGGCGGGTCTGATGGGCGTGGGCGACGTCGAGGCGATCCTTAACATATGCATGTCCAGAGGCCTCGAGTTCTTCAGGAAGAACAAGTGACCTGATCGGGCGTTTCCTTTGCCATAGACGTGGTCAGGACCTCACTTTATGGCCCGCTTCAGGGCCTCGAGGTTCTTGGGGTTGTGCTCGAAGTAGGTCCTCACCGGCTCGAGCACGTCCGCCAAGGCCGCGCCCACGCCATTCTTAAGGTCCATAGGGTGGAGCTTCCCTCCCCGGTAGCTGTCCTCAAGCTCTTGGTACGAGCCGAACTCCAACGGCCCTCCGAACTTCGCCGGCCGGTCGATGACCAGCTCCCTTTGGCGCGGGAAGATGATCATGCTGGCGATGGACATGACCGGGTTCCCCTCCACCTCGGGCGGGCAGAAGGCCTTTGACACCTTGCGCTTGATGTCGTCAGGGCTGTCATGTATCAGGATGCCCGAGTCGGGGTCGCTCTTGGACATCTTGCCCGCGGTGGGGTCCATTCGGTTGGCGCCCTTCAAGCCAGGCAGCAGAGGCGTGTGCAGTGCGATGGGCTTCTTCCACTTCAGCTTGTCCGCGGCGTCCCTGGCCAGCATGTGCGCCCGGCGCTGGTCCATCCCCGCGTATGCGACGTCGAGGTCCATGGCGAAGATGTCCGCCGCCTGCATCAACGGATAGAGGACCTTGGAGGAATCGACCTCGGCCTCGTCCTCGGTGCGGCCCATGATGGTCATGGCGCGCTTCACACGCATCAGTGATGAAGCCTTGCCGATGTTGATGAGCTTCTCCCAATAGCCGATGTCGTCCATCAGCTTGGAGGCAAACTCAATCTTGACCTTGTCCCTTGGCACGCCCAAGGCCTCGAAGCAGTC
>DATIXC010000056.1:0-14279 GCA_035518995.1 Methanomassiliicoccales archaeon
CGCCGTGTTCCTTGGCCACCTTGACCGCTGCCCTGATGTCCACGAGCCTCAGGAGAGGATTGGTCGGGGACTCGAGGTAGACGAGCTTGGTGCTGGGCCTAATGGCCTTGGCGATTGCCTCAGGGTCGGTGGTCTCGACCATCGATACCTCCACTCCAAGCCGAGGAAGTTCGGAACGAAGGAAGGAGAAGGTGCCCCCGTAAACGTCCTCGACAGAGACGACGTGGTCGCCCTTACCCACGAAGGCCATGATAGCCGAGGTTATCGCCGCCATTCCGGAGGAGAACAGCAATCCCCTCTCTGAGCCCTCGAGCGCGGCCAGCTTATCCTCGGCAGCCCTTATGGTAGGGTTCCCCCAGCGGGTGTAGATGTACGAGCCATCAGGGACCTTCCCCTCCCAGGTGGACGGGTCCTGGGTCGGGAAGAAGAACGTCGACGTCTGGTATATCGGGGTCACGACCTCGCCCTTGCACGGGGGCATCTCCCCTGCATGCACCGCGGTCGTGGACCTGCCCTTGAACCTCTTCCTCGTCTCAGCCATTTTCTCCTCCGGGACGTGGATTGGACGACCATTCGAATAATCCTTGCCTTCAGCCGCCCCGCTTCTTGATGATGCTGAGGATGTCACCGTCCATCAGCACGTGGTCGAGGCCGACGGTCTGCCCTGGGAACTTGGCGCTCCTCCCCCAGACCACGGCATAACGGAAATTGGGCCGGATGGATCGATGAAGGGTGTCGCAGACGTCGCCTACGCTCGCGCCGTTCCTGATGACCAGCGGCACCTCCATGTCCGCCTCCTCGCCCTGGGGCTTGAGGTAGACGCTGATCAGGTCCAGGTTCTCGTAGATGGCCTCCTTGAGCTCGGGGATGCCTACGTCCTTCTCCGCGGATATGAAGGCCACCTCGTACCCCTTGAATTTGTGGCGCAGCCCCTTCATGTACTCCTTGTCCTTGACCAGGTCGATCTTGTTGACGGCCACCATGCCCTTGGCGTAGACGCGGTTCCCGGCTAGCACGTCGATCAATTGGTCTACGTCCACGTCCTCGCGTATGACCACCTCGGCGTTGATGTAGCCGTACTCGGAGACGATGCTGCGGGCCATCTCCTCGTCCATCTTGGTCATCCTGACCGTCGACCTCACCTCCACCCCGCCGATGTCGGTCTTGGTGATGACCACGTCCGCAGGATGGGTGTTGATGCGGATGCCCACGGCCTCCAGCTCGCGGACGAGCACCTGGATGTTGGTGTCGTAGGCGTCGATGACGAACAGGATCAGGTCCGCGGCGCGCACCACCGAGAGCACCTCCCTGCCCCTGCCCTTCCCTTTGGAGGCGTCCTTGATCAGACCCGGAAGGTCGAGGATCTGGATCTTTGCGAACTTGTACTCCATCACGCCCGGGACCACGTCCAAGGTGGTGAAGTCGTAGGCGCCCACCTCGCTCCGCGCATCGGTCAGGCGGTTCAGGATGGTCGACTTCCCCACGGACGGGAGCCCAACAAGGGCGACCGTGGCGTTGCCGGACTTTTTGACCGCATAGGTGAGCCCTGCCTTCCCGCCGCTGGAGCGCCGCTTCTCCTGCTCCTCCTTGAGGCGGGCGATCTTGGCCTTGAGCTTACCGATATGGTACTCGGTCTTCTTGTTCTTCTGGGTCTTGAAGATCTCGTCCTCGAGGGCCTTGATCTGCTCTTCGATGGTGGCGGACACCTTGCACCAACCTACCTTACGATCAGGGTCCCGGCCCTGCCCTCCAAAGCCTGATCAATCCTCTCGGTCGATGTGATTATGACCCTCTCGCCGCCGTTGGCGAGGAAATAGAGGGCGGCCTCGACCTTCGGGGCCATGCTGCCCGCGCCGAACTGCCCTCGCTCCAGATGAGCGCTCATCTCGCTGGCGCTTACCTTCCCCAAGGGCTTGGGCTCCTTGGAGCTGTAGTCAAGGAAGACGTTGTCCACGTCGGTGAGCATCACGAATAGCCTCTCCTGCACCTTGACCGCAAGCACTGCCGCGGCCAGGTCCTTGTCGACCACCGCCTCCACGCCGACGTAGGCGCCGTTCCTCTCCATCACCGGTATTCCACCACCGCCGGATGCGATTACCACCTCGGCCTGGTTCTCCCCTCCGAACACCAGGCGCCTGATCCCGCTGAACTCGACTATGCCTATCGGTCGGGGGGAGGGCACGACCCGGCGATAACCGCCCCTCTTCTTGTCCATGGCGAAGTCCCAGTTGTGGGAGGCTTTCAGCTCGGCCACCTCCTCCTCGTTGTAGTACGGGCCGACGGGCTTGGTGGGCTGTTCGAAGGCGGGGTCGTCCGGGTCGACTATCACCCTGGTGAGGATGCAGGTGACCACCTTGCGGATCCCCTCCTTGGCGAGTGCCTCGGTGAGCGATTGCTGGATCATGTAGCCGAGCTGGCCCTGCGACTCCGCCACACAGACGTCCAGGCGCATCGAGGGGACCTTCTTCCTGGCCAGATCGTTCTGTATCAGGATATTGCCCACCTGGGGGCCGTTCCCATGCGTCAGGACGATGTCGTAGCCGGAGCGGATCATGCGCGCGAGATGCCCGCAGGTCGACCGGAGGTTGCGCATCTGGTTCTCGAATGTGGCCTCCTCGCCAGCCTTCAGTATCGCGTTCCCACCGATGGCCACGACAGCCGTCTTCATCTCCACGTATCACCTGGTAAGAGATTTTTGAGACAAGGTTGATTATATTTAACCTTGACGGGTATTGGCCTGCCGTCCGACAGCCTGGGGCGGGTTCATCGGCAAAATGGAAACATTTAAACAAGATGGCGAGATTCCATGGCAATGGCCGAAAAGGACGGCAAAAAGGGCAACATCAGGTGGCAGGAGTTCCGCAAGACCAAGCTTGGTCTAGCCTTCGGACTGGTCCTCACCTTCCTGATATCCTACTTGTTGCTGCTCTATGCCGGGTTCCTGTTCTGCCTGCCAACGATCCTGACCGCCGCCGTGCTCTACTTCTTTCCCAGGTACTTCGGTCTGCTGGACAGAAAAAAGATCGTGGTAGTAGGCCTGGTGATGATGCTGCTTTTAGGCCTGGCGACCGGATACACGGTGTATCTGGTCGTGAAGGACCTTCAGCCCGCCCCAGTATCGGCCAGCGACATCCTCACGGATGGCACGGTCACGCCGTTCAGGGGCGGCGAGTCGCAATTCTTCAACTACAGCGTCGTGGTGAGGGGCGCAAATGCCAGCTCCGAGGTCTGGGTGAACGTGTACGACTACTTCAACGCCAACGACGTCCAACGTATCAACCTGACCCACTCCTTCCCCAACGGCGATGGGACGCTGACCTTCTACAACGAGACCCAGCTATCCCTGAGCATCTACCGCTTCGCCTTCCATTTCAACGAGAGTGCGACCAGCGAGATCGTCACCAGTACGGGCTGGGGACCGTTCATGATAACGGACAGCGAGCTCCTCGGCCGCGAGCTCTACTACAACACCCTCTATGTGTTCCTGAACGTGGGTATTTGGTTCGTTTTCGTGGTCGTGGCCACATTGTGGATGGAATCCTCCAAGAAGAAGGTGGAGGCGGCGCAAAAAGAGAAGAAGGAGGCCGAAGCCAAGGCGTCGGGGGAAAAGTTCGTCTGCTCCGAGTGCGGGGCCGACGTCCCTATCGACGCCAAGGAATGCCCTCAGTGCGGGGAGAAGTTCGAGGACGAGGGCTCGGGACCCGAGAAGTGCCCCTCCTGCGGCAAGGAGGTCGCCCCAGGGGCGACCAGCTGCTGGAACTGCGGGAAGGAGCTGAAGAAGTAGGTCTGGCTCCTTGCCAAGTTTTAATAAATGCCCTGGCATTACCCTAACCTGGGATGCACTTTCCGGGGAGAAGTGAGCCTTTAGCATGACTTCGGTAGCAGATCAGCTGGCCAAGAAGCAGAAGGAGATTTCGGTCTCTGAGTTCTTCGAGCGAAACCGCCAGATACTGGGATTCGACTCGCCCACCAAGGCCCTCCTCATGGCCATCAAGGAGGCAGTGGACAACTCCTTGGACGCCTGCGAGGAAGCGGGGATCCTCCCCGAAATCATGGTCAAGCTGGACAAGGTCGACGAGAAGGAGTTCAAGATGACCGTGGAGGACAATGGCCCTGGCATCGTCCCCACCATGATACCCAACGTCTTCGGGAGGCTCCTCTTCGGCTCGCGCTTCCACGCCATACGGCAGTCGAGGGGGCAGCAGGGGATCGGCATCTCCGCCACCGTCATGTACGGCCAGATGACCACTGGCAAGCCCGCGCGCATCACCTCCAAGACGGAGAGGGACAAGCCCGCCGCGGTCAAGCTCATCATGATCAACACCAAGCACAACTCCCCCGACGTGCTCGGACCGGCACCGCCTAACGACTACATTATGTGGGACGAGAAGGAGCACGGGACGAGGGTGGAGATCAACCTCAACGGACGGTACGTCGCCTCCAAGCAGTCCGTTTACGAGTACCTCAGGCAGACGGCCATCGTCAACCCTCATGCCAGCATCACCTTCGTCGACCCCGATGGGAAGACCAGCACCTTCGCCCGGGCCTGGGACAAGCTGCCCCCGACCACCAAGGAGATAAGGCCCCATCCCGAAGGGCTGGAGCTGGGTACCCTGATGAACCTAGGCCGCGCGACAAGGGTGAAGAACCTGAAGGAGTTCCTGAAGACGGACTTCTGCCGCATATCGGACCGCTTGGCCAAGGAGATCGCCGAGCGCTCGGGCTTGAGGGAGACGGCCAAGACCACCCAGCTGGACTTGGACCAGTACAAGGCGCTGCTTGGTGCCATGCAGTCGGCCAAGTACCTGCCTCCCCCGACGGACTGCCTCTCCCCCATCGGGGAGGCGCTAATCCGCAAAGGCCTGAAGAACGTCCTGGACGACATGAGGCCCGAGTTCTACACCCCGCCAGTCACCCGCTCCCCCCGTGTATATTCCGGCAACCCCTTCCAGGTCGAGGTGGGGATCGTGTACGGAGGCAACATCCCCGCGGACCAACCGATCACCATCCTCCGATTCGCCAACCGCGTCCCCCTCCTCTACCAGCAGGGGGCCTGCGTCCTCACAAAGTCGGTGGAGAGCGTGGACTGGCGGCGCTACGGGCTGGAGCAGCGGGGCGGCTCGGGCATACCGTTCGGGCCCGCCATAGTGCTGGTGCACCTGGCTTCCACCAAGGTCCCCTTCACCTCGGAGGCCAAGGAGGCGGTGGCCTCGATCCCGGAGATCCAGGCGGAGATCGAGCTGGCCCTGCGCGAGTGCGGCCGGCGCCTCAAGGTCCACCTCAACAAGAAGGATACCAAGGTGCGTACGAAGGCCAAGTTCGAGATAGTCCAAGAGATACTCCCGTTGATCGCGCAGAAGAGCGCCAATATCGTCAAGAAGCCGGTCCCGCAGCTCTCCGGCACCATCACCAAGATCATGAACGTGGTCTGGATCGATGACTCCGTGATATACGAGAAGAAGCGCCACCGGGTCAAGGTGGACATCTACAACTACACCCCCAAGCAGGTCCGGTTCAACCTGCACGCGGTCGTGCCCTCGACCGGCATCGAGCTGCTGCGCGCCGAGCCTAGGCCGGTGGAGGTCAAGGAGGACGGCAAGATCACCTGGGAGCTCAAGCCCATCCGCTCCACCGAGAGGTTCACCGTGGCCTTCGAGCTCGAGGGCCTAGAGCCGGAGCTCTACGACGAGAACGAGCTGTACGCCAGCGGGATCGACCCCTCCATGGTGATAGGCGCCGACCCGCTCCCCGGGGACTGGGACGTGGCCAGGCTGCAGGTGACCGAGGCGCCGGCCGAGGCCGCTCCCTCCGCCGAGGAGGAAGAGGAGGAAGTGGACTACGACGAGCAAACGGAGGCGCTGAGCGATGACTGATTACTCGAAAGAAGCGGTGCAGCGCCTCTACGAGATCGCCGAATCGATCTACGACCAGATAGACGGGGGGAAGGTCCCCAAGATGGTCATCCCCCTGAGGACGAAGTCCAACATCCGCTTCGACCCCAAGCATTCGGTGTGGAAGTACGGCCCGGCCAAGGGGGCCAGGACGGCCAAGAAGACCCAGGGCGCGCTCATGCTCCTGCGCACCATGTACGTGATGGAGCTCATCGAGGACATGATCAGGGAGAGCAAGTCCTCAACCCTGAGGGAGATGTACTACATCTCCGAGGGATGGGGCAAGGGCAAGTTCCACTCCCAGGACGAGAGCAACCTGCTCGCGGAGGACCTGGAGATAGTCACCGGCCTGATGCGGGAGGACTTCAAGCTCAGGCCCGAAGAGAACGGTGCCAGCGTCTTCGGGAACATCACCATCCAGGAGACGGACCGCAAGGGCAAGAGCAAGAGGATCAACTGCCTGGACGATGTAGGCGACTCCGGCTATGGCATCCCCTACAACGTGGAGAGCGACAAGGTCAAGCTCCTGGAGACGGGCGCGGACTTCATCATCGCCATCGAGACCGGCGGTATGTTCGACCGACTGGTGGAGAACGGCTTCGCCGAGGACTTCAACTCCGTGCTCGTGCATCTCAAAGGGCAACCAGCCAGGTCGACGCGCCGGTTCGTAAAGCGCGTGAACGAGGAGATGAAGCTGCCGGTGGTGGTGTTCACCGATGGCGACCCCTGGTCCTTCCGCATCTTCGCCTCCGTGGCCTACGGGGCCATCAAGACCGCGCACATCTCCGAGTTCCTGGCCACGCCCACCGCCGAGTTCGTGGGCATCACCGCCTCGGACATCGAGAACTACAAGCTGCCCACGGACAAGCTGACCGAGAGGGACACCAAGGCGCTGGAGGCCGAGCTCAAGGACCCGCGCTTCAACGACGAGTTCTGGAGGAACGAGATCGAGCTCATGCTCAAGCTGAACAAGAAGGCGGAGCAACAGGCCCTGGCCAAGTATGGCTTGGACTATGTGACCGACAAGTACCTCCCGGAGAAGCTGGGCGAGATGGGCGCCCTCCGCTGAATCGTTACAGAGGCTTCTCCATGTTCATGCTCTTGACCTTGTAGCCAGAGCCCTGGTAAAGGCGCACGGCCACGAGGTTGTGGGCGAAGACGTGGAGGTAAAGCGCCTTCAGGCCCTTCCCCCTGGCGAATTCCTCCAAGGCCCTCATCGTGGCCTTCCCCAGCCCCTTGCCCCTTTCCCCCTCCTCAAGGAAGATGTCATAGACGAAGCCGACGGGACGGCCATCGTCCTCGGTCCTGAGCCACAGGGCCCCGACGCTCTTCGAGCTGGCTTTATCCTTGATCACTAAAAGAAAGTTGCAAGGGGTCTCGAGCCCCAATGGCAGGAGCCTTAGGTGGTCCTCCTGGGAACGTCGCTCGGCATCCTCGACCGTCCTATAGCCGGCCTTGATATTCTCCAGGGCATAGCGCTTGACGGCCCGCTCAAGGTAGCTTTGGAACTCGGCCTCGCCCATCGGAAGGAGCTCCACCTCGCTCATCCTGCTCAAGACCGACATCCGCCGGGATAATTCCTTCCCTTATGAAGCTCTCGCCCCGAGTTATTCTTCCTCATGATAAGCGAGAGCCTAGTTGGCCTGGAGCATGCCAGCAGAGCTCAAGGAAAATCGTTTGTTAGCGGCAGGACCCCCTAGAAATCGCGTGTTTTAGGGATGTTACGATGCTCCATTTTTCCTAAAATACTTCAATTTCAATATCTTCCTAAATAAAGAAGGAAGAAAAGCGGGACTTTTTACGAGTTTTTTCCATCTTCTGGCGTAAAAGGATGAACCCTTCGTAAGCATATTAACCGGCTTAACGCATTTTGGGATACCCGCATCCGGGCCGAGGGCCCACAGGGAGGAATCGGGAAATGGAAGCACGAGAGTTGATCGATAAGGTAATAGCCAAGAACCCCGGCGAGAAGGAGTTCCACCAAGCGGTGACAGAGGTTCTTGAGTCCTTGGAACCAGTCTTGAAGCAACGACCTGAATACGCGAAGGCCAAGATACTCGAGAGGATCGTCGAGCCGGAACGGACCTTGATGTTCCGAGTCACCTGGACCGACGATAAGGGCGAGATCCAGGTGAACCGTGGCTACCGGGTGGAGTTCAACAGCGCTATCGGCCCCTACAAGGGAGGACTACGCTTCCACCCTTCTGTAAACCTTGGGATACTGAAGTTCCTCGGTTTCGAGCAGATATTCAAGAACTCCCTCACCGGCCTGCCTATGGGCGGGGGGAAGGGCGGCTCCGATTTTGACCCCAAGGGCAAGAGCGATGCAGAGGTCATGAAGTTCTGCCAGGCATTCATGAACGAGCTGTACCGGCACATCGGGCCGAACACCGACGTGCCGGCAGGAGACATAGGAGTCGGAGGAAGGGAGATCGGCTTCCTGTTCGGCCAGTACAAAAAGATTACCAACAGGTTCGAGTCCGTCCTCACCGGGAAAGGAATCAACTGGGGCGGCTCACTTATCCGACCTGAGGCCACAGGCTATGGATGCACCTATTTCTGCGAGGAGATGCTGAAGACCAAGAAGAAGAGCATCAAGGGGATGACGGTCGCCGTCTCAGGCTCGGGCAACGTTGCCCAATACGCGGTCCAGAAGGTGTCACAGCTTGGCGGGAAGGTCGTCACCCTGTCCGACTCCGACGGCTCGATCTATGATCCTGCTGGCATCGACGAGAAGAAATGGGACTACGTCATGGACCTCAAGAACGTCAAGAGAGGAAGGATCCAGGAGTACTCGGAGAAGTTCGGCTGCGAGTACTGGAAGGGACAAAGGCCTTGGAAGGCGCCCTGCCAGGTGGCCATGCCCTGCGCTACGCAGAACGAGATCGAGAAGAAGGACGCGAAACTGCTGCTCGACAATGGCGTCATGGCCGTGTCCGAGGGGGCGAACATGCCCACCACGCTCGAAGCCACGGAGATGTTCATCAAGAACGGGGTCCTGTTCGGTCCCGGCAAGGCGGCGAACGCGGGCGGGGTCGCGACCTCGGGCCTGGAAATGTGCCAGAACCACATCGGCCTTTCGTGGTCGTCCGAGGAAGTGGACAGGCAGCTGCACCAGATAATGATCAACATCCACAAGGCATCAGCCGAGGCGGCCAACAAGTATGGCCATCCGGGCAATTACGTGGTCGGGGCCAACATCGCCGGCTTCGTTAAGGTCGCTAGCGCCATGATAGACCAGGGAATAATCTAGGAAAAACGAGGCCGTTAAATAGGGCATAAGGATAGAGTGGCAATCGACGAGGGCCTTCGTCCTGGTCCGGAGCCCGGGCCAGGAGGAGGTCAAACCCCAACACCCCCGCCTGTAAAGGTATGGTCATGATTCCGGATCGCGACGAGACGGCAAGACGCTGTGGAGTGAAGCCAGGATGGGAGCTTTCCGAGGCCGAGAGCCACAAATTGGCCAAGATACTCCTCAAGTATCACAAGAAGAAGGAGGACCTGATCTCTCTGCTTCAGGACATCCAGGAGGAGTTCGGATATCTACCGAGGAACGTCCTCCACGCGCTCTCCAAGGAGATACATGTGCCGGAGCACGAGATATTCGGCGTGGCGACATTCTACTCACAATTCACATTCAACCAGCCTGGTCGACATAAGGTCAGGGTCTGCCTAGGGACCGCGTGCCATGTAAGGGGCGCGGTGGGGATCCTGGAAGAGCTCGAGAGGAACATCAACATCAAGCCTGGATCGACCTCGAAGGACGGGGAGTTCTCGCTCGAGACCGTGATGTGCCTCGGGGCCTGCGCGCTTGGCCCCATCGTCGTCATGGACGACGAGTATCATGGCCAGATGACCCCATTGAAAGTGCAGAAGCTCGTCAGGGAGACGCGCAGAGGGGCGGGCACATGAGGCTGTACAACCTCCAGGAGCTGGAGGCTTTGCGTCAATCGATCATTCAGAAGAAGGACCCCAACAAGCCCAGAATATCGGTATGCTCCGGGACCGGCTGCAGCGCATCCGGTGAGAAGAAGGTCCATGAGGCCTTCAGGGACGAGCTGAAGAAGCTCGGGGCCGAGAACAGGGTCGAGGTGAAGACCACCGGTTGCCCTGGACCTTGCCAGTTAGGGCCGATTGTGGTCCTCTACCCAGAAGGCACGTTCTACCATTCGGTGAAGGCGGAGCAGGTACCAGACATCGTCGAGAAAACGGTGCTCAAGGGCGAGGTGCTGGAGGATCTGCTCTATACCGACCCTGCCACGAACCGCAAGGTCTTCCACGAGAAGGACGTCCCTTTCTATGCCAAGCAGATGCGCAACATCCTGGGCAACAACGGCCTGCTCGAGCCGGCAAGCATCGAGGACTACATAGGCCTTGGGGGATTCGCCGCCCTGGCCAAGGTGTTGGGGGAGATGAGGCCCGACCAGGTCATCGACCTGGTCAAGAAGGCCGGCCTGCGCGGCAGGGGCGGTGCCGGTTTCCCGACGGGGCTCAAGTGGGAGGCCGCGAGGAGGAGCTCGGGAAACCCCAAGTACGTGGTCTGCAACGCCGACGAGGGCGATCCGGGCGCCTACATGAACCGGTCCGTCCTCGAAGGGAATCCGTTCTCGGTCCTGGAAGGCATGATCATCGGTGCTTACGCCATCGGGTCGATCGAGGGGTACTTCTATGTCAGGGCCGAATACCCCCTGGCGGTAAAGAATATCATCCTGGCATCGAAGAAGGCGAGGGAGCGCGGAATCCTAGGGAAGAACATCCTGGGCTCGGGGTTCGACTTCGATGTCAAGGTGGTCAAGGGCGCTGGAGCCTTTGTTTGCGGCGAGGAGACGGCGATGATGGCGTCGATCGAGGGCAAGAGGGGGATGCCAAGGCCGAGGCCGCCCTTCCCTGCCGAGTCTGGGATCTGGGGGAAGCCCACCAACATCAACAACGTCGAGACCTGGGCGAACATCCCGTTGCTGATACGCAACGGAGTGGATTGGTACCAGGGGATAGGCTCGAGGACCTCCAAGGGGACCAAGGTGTTCTCTTTGGTAGGCAAGATCAAGAACACAGGGCTGGTCGAGGTGCCGATGGGCACGTCCCTGAGGACCATCGTCTTCGACATCGGGGGAGGGATACCGAACGGCAAGGCCCTCAAGGCCGTGCAGTGCGGCGGCCCCTCGGGAGGATGCATCCCTGCGTCAAAAGTGGACGTGCCCATGGACTACGAGGGCCTCAAGGAGCTGGGGGCGATGATGGGCTCGGGCGGGCTCATCGTTATGGACGAGGACACCTGCATGGTGGACATGGCCAAGTACTTCGTGACCTTCACACAGAGCGAATCGTGCGGGAAATGCGTGCCTTGCCGGATAGGCACCAAGCGCATGCTGGAGATCCTGGAGCGCATAACACAGGGAGAGGGCATGAACCAGCACATCGCCGATCTGGAAAGCCTCAGCACCACCATCAGGGACGGCTCGCTGTGCGGGCTGGGACAGACCGCCCCCAACCCGGTCCTGACCACGCTGATGTACTTCCGCGACGAGTACGAGGCGCACATAAACGAGAAGAGATGCCCGGCCAAGGTGTGCAAGGCGCTGATCCATTTCGAGATCGACAAGGACAAGTGCATCGGCTGCCAGGCCTGCAAGGTGAAGTGCCCGGCCAAGGCCATCGATGGCCAGCCGAAGAAGCCGCACGAGATTGACCAGAGCCTCTGCATCAAATGCGGGGTGTGCCAGCAGACCTGCCCTCCGAAGGCTTCCGCGGTGCAGCGCCTGGACAACCGCCCAGAGGGGGCGGCGAAATGATCACCATCAACGGCCAACAGTACCCGTTCACGCCCGGGAAGACCGTCCTGGAGGCCGCGACCGATGCCGGGGTCTACATCCCCACCCTCTGCAACCATCCACACCTCACGCCCTTCGGGGCGTGCAGGCTCTGCATCGTCCAGATAGATGATGTCCGAGGGATGCCCACGGCCTGCACCACCCCGCTCACCGACGGCATGAACATCCGCACGGACAGCGAGGACATCCAGAAGTTGCGCCGAGAGATAATGCTGCTCATCCTGTCGGAGCATCCGAACAGCTGCCTGGTGTGCAAGGACAAGGAGCTCTGCGAGAAGTACAACACCTGCACCACCAAGGCAGGCAAGATAACCGGCTGCAACCTGTGCTCATGGAAGGAAGGGTGCGAGGTCCGGAAGATCGTGGAGTACCTTCAGATCGACGAGATCAGCTACCACATCGATTACCACGACTACGCCTTAGAGAGGGACGACCCGTTCTTCGACCGAGACTACAACCTCTGCATCCTCTGCGGCCGCTGCGTCCGGGTGTGCGAGGACATCCTGGGGATCGGGGCGATCGCCTTCCTGAACCGGGGCCATGGCACCAGGGTGGGCACGGCCTTCGGCATCTCCCACCTGGACGGGGGCTGCATGTTCTGCGGGGCCTGCGTGGACGTGTGCCCGACCGCGGCGTTGACCACCAGGGCCACCAAATGGTTGTCCAAGGCGGACATGAAGACCAAGACCACCTGCAATTACTGCGGGGTTGGTTGCAGCATGATAATAGAGGGGCGCAGGGACACGGTGATGCGCGCCCTGGCGGACATGGAGGGGCCGGCGAACCAAGGCCAAGCCTGCGTCCTCGGCCGCTTCTGCATCCCGCCGTTCTTCAACGCCATCGGGCGCTTGAGGTATCCGATGGTCAGGAAGGAGGGCGTGCTCACACCAGTTCCCTACGAGGAGGCGCTAAGCGTCGCCGCCGAGGGTCTGATGAGGTTCGACCCCAAGGACGTCAGGATCTCCGTCTCGCCCAAGCTGACCAACGAGACCGCCTACCTGCTCTCGCGCATGAGGAAGGAGGTGCTGCCTGGAGCGTCGATGGAGGTCGACGCGCCATTCGACTCGATGGCCATGCAGGAGAGCAACTCCCTGATCGGCTATCCTGGGTGCAGCGGCGATCTTGAATCGATCCGTGACGCCGAGGTCATCGTGGTAGCGGGGGCCGACCTGTGCATCGACCATAGCGTGCTCAGGGTGCGGATGAACTCCGCGCACAAGAGAGGCGCCAAGGTGGTATGGATCGGTCCGGTCAGGTTCGGTGAGACTCGGCTCGTGGACTATCATTATCCCAACGCCGGAATCCTGGAGACGCTCGCGGGCGCCCTCCGCGGTCTCGCCCATGAGGCCCAGGACATGGAAGGCACGGACGCTTTCCTCGGGTCGCTCTTGGCCTTCAGGGAGACAGAGGACGCCAAGGAACTGGCCAACACCGTGAAGGGCAAGAGGACCTGCATCCTTCTGGGGAAGGGCATAATGCAGGACCGGCCGGAGTCGGTGATGGCCGCTGCCTGGGACCTACTGATGCTCACGCACAGCCCAAGGGGGCTGATCCTCCTTCTCGAGGCGAACACCCAAGGCATCTACGAACTGAACCCGGTCCTCTTGGAAAGGCAGGTCCAGGGCCCGGCCAAGGCATATTACGTGACCTCGGGGTACGCCAACATCCCGCCGGAGGCGGAGTTCGTGGTGCTGCAGGACATCTTCGAGAGCAAGATGCTGGACCGGGCCGACGTGGTCCTGCCAGCGACCGGCCTGCCCGAGGACCTGGGGACGATCGTTTCCATGGAGAGCCGTGTGCAGTCCATCTCCCAGATCGCCAGGGCTCCAGGAACATCGATGGCCGATTGGCAGGTCGTGGCGAAGCTCTCCGCCCTCCTGGGGGGCAACGGATTCGGCTACGAGAACGCAGAACAGGTGACGCAGGAGATGTTCTCCACCTCCCCGATCCCGGGATTGGGGCTGATGGTGAAGCCCCTGCCGGCGTCCCGGCTCTTCCCGATCAAGGCTAGCCCATCCACCAAGCAAATGCCCGCCTCCGCTAGGCCAGTCCATCCGTACCGAGGGGCCGACATCGTGGACAAGGTGGACGACCTCTACCGCCTCTACAGGTACCGCGGGGTGGTCGATTGAACCGCATCGTGGAGAGGACGGAGATCGCGCCCAACGTCCACCGCATGGTCATAGAGGCCCCGCAGCTTGCGCAGAAGGTCAAGCCGGGTCAGTTCCTCATCATCATGGCGGACCATGAGGGGGAGCGCATACCCATCTCCGTGGCCGATTGGGACGCCGCGGCTGGCACCGTGACCATCTTCTTCCTCGAGGTCGGAGTGTCGACGATGAAGTTGGCGCAGAAGAACACCGGGGACGACCTACATGCGGTGGTCGGCCCCCTGGGCAACCCTGCCAAGATAGCGAAGTACGGCACGGTGGTCATCGGCGGGGGATGCTATGGCATCGGGGCGATCACCAACATCGCCAAGGCCATGAAGGCCGCGGGAAACAAGGTCATCGTCATCACCGAGGCGAGGTCGAAGTACCTGCTCTACAACCAAGAT
>DATIXC010000057.1:0-4032 GCA_035518995.1 Methanomassiliicoccales archaeon
AACTCTATGGCCTGCCTCACCGAAGGCATGGGGCTCAGCCTGGTCGGCTGCGGCACCTCCTTGGCCAAGAGCAAGGAGAAAAGGAGGATCGCTCGCCAGACCGGCAAGAGGATCGTCCAGCTGGCCAAGAAAGACGTAAAGCCCAAGGACATCGTGGACCGCGACTCCTTCCTCAACGCCGTGCGACTGGACATGGCCATCGGGGGCAGCACCAATACCGCCCTGCATCTGCCGGCGATAGCCAGCGAATTCGGCGTGGACATCGACCTGAGGACCTTCGACGACATCTCCAGGCAGGTCCCGCATCTCACCAACCTCAGGCCGTCCGGGCCCTACGTCATGGAGGACCTGGACAGGGCTGGCGGCGTGCCAGCGATGATGAAGCGCATCAAGCCCATGCTCGCGGACCGCCCCACCGTTTCCGGAAAGAGCGTCCATGAGATATGCGCCGAGGCCAGGGTCAGGGACGAGGAGGTCATCCGTTCCTTGAGCAGGCCGTTCCACGAGCAGGGAGGGATCGCGGTCCTCTACGGAAACCTGGCGCCGAAGGGCGGCGTGGTAAAGCAATCCGCGGTTTCGGGGAGGATGATGCGCTTCACCGGTAATGCCAAGGTCTTCGACTCCGAGGTCGACGCGATGAAGGTCATCAAGGCCAAGGGCATCGTGCCCGGCGACGTCGTGGTCATCCGCTACGAGGGACCGATGGGCGGGCCGGGAATGCCGGAGATGCTCTCGCCAACCAGCCTGATCGCTGGCATGGGGCTCTCGGAATCGGTCGCGCTGATCACGGACGGGAGGTTCTCGGGCGCCACGCGAGGGCCCTGCATCGGGCACATATCGCCCGAGGCGTTCGTCAAAGGGCCGCTCGCCGCTGTGCGCAATGGCGATAGGATATCCATCGACATCCCGGCCAGGAGGATCGAGCTGCTCGTCTCCGGAAAGGAGCTCAAGGGCCGCTTGGCCAATGTGAAGGTCGTGGACAGGGAGCCGAAGGGCATGCTGCTCAAGTACAGGAGGCTCGTGGGCTCGGCGTCGGAAGGCGCCATCTGCCATTGAATCGACCAGTGCGACGCCAGCGATATTCCTAGAGCGCCTTCCGTACCAGCTCCTCGATGAAGGAGACAGCGGGCTCCATGCTCTCCTTCCAGGTGGGAAGGGAGTCGTACCTGGACCTCGCCTCGTTGGACATGCGCCTCAGGAGGCTCCGGTCGTCATGGACCCTGGTTAGCCGCTCTGCGAGGAGGTCCGTGCCACGAGGAGGTATCAGGAACCCTTGCACGCCGTCCCTGATGATCTCCTTCGCCCCTCCTGATGCCGAGGCCATCACCGGGAGGCCGTGCCCCATGGCCTCCATATAGACGATCCCAAGGCCCTCGTGCAGCGATGGTACGGCGAGGAGGTGCGACTCGTCGAGGAGCGAGGAGAGGCGGGCATCGTCCACCCTTCCCAGGAACTCGACCTCGTCCAGCATCCCCTCGCTATCCACCTGCCGCCTCACCGAGTCCACGTACACCTGGTCGCATGCCCTCCCCACCACCCGGAGCTTGAAGTCCTCCCGCCCGAGCTTGGCCAGGGCCGAGACCAAGGTGTCCAGCCCTTTGTACGGCAATAGGTTGCTCACGAAGAGGATGTCGAGCCTACGCGCGTCGAAGTCCCTCCCCGCCCGCCGCGGGATGTCGACATGGTCCTTGCCGGGGAGCGCCACCTGCCCGCGCATCAGTTTTCCCGTGATCCGTTCCGCGGCATCGCGGGTGGAGCGGCTGTTGAATACGCAGGCGTCCACTCCATTAAGGAAACGCCTCTCCTGGGCCCTAAGGCGCTGCCTCTCGGCCTCGTCCAAGGCCACCTCGCAGCCGAGGTTATGGACGATCGAAACTAGTGGGATCGATCCCTTGAGCTTCGAGTTGGCGCCCAGGAGGGATGGGTGGGCCAGCTCGTCCTCGAGCAGGACGTCGAGATGATGCCCCGAGACCCACCTCTGGATGAGCTCGCTCGGAGGCGCCAAGAGCTCTTCCTGGTAGCCCCTCCTCTTCAAGGAGATGAGATCGACCTCATGCCCCTTGTCCTCGAGCCCTTCGACCAGCTTCGCGTCGTAAAGATAGCCACCGGACCTGTTCGCCAGGTTCCCGTACACCGCTAGGCCGACCTTCAACGTTCCAACCTCTCCTCGTAAGATGCGGACGCCATGGGGCTCTCCCAGATGGTCACGGCCAAGCGCTTGACTCTTGTGGCGTCCAGGCGTCCTCTCATCCTTCGCCATACGACCCGGCAGAAGTTCTCGAGCGAGGGCTCAATTGCCGCGAACCCCTCCTGTTCGTTGAGGACAGCGTCGCGGAATTCGGAAAGGGTCGTGTCGAAGGCCTGCTCCAGCTCTCTAATATCAATCAGGAAGCCAGCTTTGTCGGTCTTCGCCCCCGAGACCTTGACCTCCACGGCGTAGGCGTGTGAGTGGAGCGAGCTCTCTGGCCCTTCGACGCGCAAACGATGCCTGGCAACCACTTCCTTCCTCAATGAAACTGAGTACAAGGTCATCCCTCTCCATAAGTGAGGAGGACCTGGCACGACTTCTCCGGGTGTTTGTCCAAGAGCTCATAGGCCTTCTCCGCCTCCTCGATCGGGAACCTATGGGTGATGAGCCTGGATGGGCGAAGCTCTCTCATCATCTCCCAGGAGAAGTCCAGCCTGCGGCTCTTGGTCCAGCGCCCAGAGAAGCGAGGGTCGAGACGGCTTACCTGGCTGGACAGGATCTTGTTGCGGTTGCGATGGAATTTCGACCCGAGGTCCAATTCAGCCCTCTTCGACCCGTACCATGAGCCGAGCACTATCCTGCCATCGAAGCCCACGATGGACAAGGCCGTGTCCATAGCCTTCGGGTTGCCCGAGACCTCGTACACCAAGTCGGCTCCGTCCTTCATTCCAGAGGCCTTGAGGACATCTTTAGGCGCGTCGTCTGTGGAGAAGCATAATTTCGACCCCATGTCCTTCGAAAACTTCTTCCTGATTTCAATACCCTCGATAGTGACAAGCGAAGATAGCGGCATGTGCGATAGAAGGCCAGTTGTAATTAGCCCGATGACCCCTTGCCCGATCACCACCACCCGTTCTCCTATCAATGGCGAGCCGTCCATGACCAGGGAGATGCCCGTTTCGACGCTCGCCAGGAAGATTGCGTCATCCGGGTCGATCCCAGGCGGTATGGCGATGGTCTCGGAGGCATGGAAAATGGAATGGCTTTGATGAGGCTCGAAGGCGAAGATCCTCCTTCCGATGAGCCCACGGCTTACCCCGTCCCCTACGGATTCCACGACGCCGATCGCTGCGTATCCATATTTGGTAGGGAATTCGACCTTCCCAGAAAGCGCACCTATGGTGAGGTCGAGCTCGATGCCAGCGGGGACTTGGCCATGGTAGAACAGCATCTCGGTCCCTGCGCTGATCGCCGAGGATTCGTTCTTGACCAGGACCTCCCCTGGCTTAAGGTCAGGAATTTCCTCCTTTCGGACCTCGATCCCACCCTTTCCATCGAAGAAGAGAGCCGTCCGTTTCATATCCACAGCCAAGACATCATTTCAGCAGGCGGCATTTCTATCTTGCCTTTCTTAGGTGTGAACGTCCAGACGTCTTACGAAATCGTCACGCTCCAGACTGGCCAATCCTAAAACTATTTAACCGGACTCTCGTTACGAGAAGGACAGGGGCCGATAGATCAGACCGGAAGATCGCCTGATTTGCAATCAGGAGGTCTCGGGTTCAAATCCCGATCGGTCCACCATTCCTCTGGCTAAAGTCATTTGTTTCCATTTGTGGAAACACGGCCTGGTTTTGGTACTGGGCGTAGAGGCGCATAGCGCCGCTCATATCGTCAAGGTCGAGGCCTATGTAGTGGATGGTCGTTCGAGTGTCGGCGTGCCCGAAAATCCTCATTATCTCCTCGATTCGGCTATTGTAGTAGCTTGCCTCACTTGCCGAGCTCCAGTTTTTCCACATCGTCCCTGAGAAGAAAATTTGGCTATCATTCCATCCTTGGCCTGG
>DATIXC010000058.1:0-5216 GCA_035518995.1 Methanomassiliicoccales archaeon
CGGGAGGGACCCATCGGCTGAAGTCCGATTGCGGCATCTTATCCCGGTTCTCCTGGGTGTCGATGGTGCTGGGAAGGACGGCGTTAATGTTGATGTCCAGCTTCTTCACTTCTTCCGCTATCGCCTCGGTGAGGACGAGGACTCCCGCCTTCGACACCGCGTAGGCCGCGCCCTTGGCACGGTACCTTCGCTCGATCGCCGGGCGCGCGGAGACGTTCACGATCCTCCCGTGGTTGCGCGGGACCATGTACCTCAGGGCCTCGCGGCAGCAGAGGAACGCGGAGAGGAGGTTTAGCCGCATCAGGCCCTCCCACTCCTCCAGGGGTGTGTCCTGGACCTCGTGGCCTCCTCGATATCCTCCGACGATGTTCAACAGCACGTCCAATCGGCCATGAGTCTGGAACGCCTGCTCGAAGAGCCTCCTGACCTGGTCCTCACTCGTGACGTCCACCTTCAACGAGGTCAGGTTCGTACCCAGGTCCCCGACCTTGCTAAGGAACTTCTGCTGGCGCCCTTCGTCCTGGTACGTCGACACCACCTTCATGCCATGGGCAAGGGCGTCCATGACCACTACCGTCCCCAGCGCGCCGGAGGCGCCCGTTATCACCGCGACCTGGTCCTTCAGATGCATTCGAACCACCTCTACGGCCTTAGTTGCGAGCCCTGCCCTAATAAAGATTTTAGGGACGCGTGCAGGCAGCGCGACAAAGGCAAAATTAGATTAGGAGGAGGCTGGAAAGTCGTCGCGGCGATCGAATGCGGCATATCGAGGAGGGCGGACGGGATTTCCTTTATTATGAAGGGAGGCTGCCAGTGGGAGTGGTCCTGGTGCACGAGATCATGGGCCGTGACGCGTACGCGGAGTCGGTGGCCGGGGACCTCAGCAGGGAAGGTTATCACGTGGTCGCCGTCGACCTGTACAGCGGGAGGCTGGCCAAGGAGCTGGTAGAGGCCCGGGCGATCAGGGACTCGCTGAGGGACGATGAGGTTCGCGGGAACATTTCCGATGCCTGGCACATCCTCCGGGAAAGGTACGGAAGCGCCAGCCGCACCGGCATCATGGGCTTCTGCATGGGAGGAGGAATCGCCCTGCAGGCGGCCTGCGAAATGGACTTCGATTTATGCATCGATTACTACGGCATGATGCAGGACGTCGAAAAGGTCAAGGGCTTGAACGGGCCGCTGACGCTGTTCCTGGGCGCTGAGGACCATAGGGTCACCCCCTGGGCCATCGACTCCCTGGTTCCCGCCATGAGGCGTTACGGGAAACTGGTGGAGGTGCATGTGTTCCCCAACGCCGGCCACGCCTTCCATCGGCCTGGATGGCCAGGGCATGAGCCCACTGCCGCTAAGGCGGCCTGGGCGAGGACGCTGGACATACTCAAGGGCGTGAGCGAGGAGGCGAGGGGCCTGGGCTCTCGCGCTTGATCGCCGCTTATTATCCCGTATCGAAACCACCCAGCATTGGTTATATATCCTACCGGGCATCGATTGAGCATGCCCGCGATAATGGTCAATGACCTGGGCAAGTACTACGATTCCAAGAGGGCGCTCGACGGCGTCTCCTTCGAGGTCAAGGAGGGCACATTCTTCGGCTGCTTCGGCCCCAACGGGGCGGGCAAGAGCACCCTTCTGCGCATCCTGACCGGGCAGATCCAGCAGAGCATGGGGCGGGCCACCGTGCTAGGCCTGGACTGCGCCACCCAAGGGCTCGAGGTGAAGAAGCGCATCGGCATCGTCCCCGAGGTGGAGAGCCCCCCTTCCTACCTCACGGCCTGGGAGTTCCTTTACTTCACTGGCAAGGTGCGCAAGATCGACGACCTGGAGAAGCGCATCGACCGCTGGCTGGACTTCTTCGAGCTGCAGGAGGCCCGCGGCACCCTGTGCCGGGACCTGTCCAAGGGCATGAGGCAGAAGGTCATGCTGGCCTCGGCATTCATCCACGAGCCGCAGCTCCTCTTCCTGGACGAGGCGTTCATCAACCTGGACCCGATATTCCAGAAGCGGCTGCGCGAGTACCTGCTCCAGCTGCGCGCCGAGGGCCGCACCATCTTCCTCTGCTCCCACATCCTGGAGATAGCCCAGCGCCTCTGCCAAGAGGTGATCGTCCTGGACAAGGGCAGGCTTGTCGCTAGGGAGCGGATGAGCGACCTGCAGGAGAGGAACGAGAGCCTGGAGCAGCTCTTCATGCGCCTGGTAGGTGAGGGAGATACTAACCGTCCTTAGGCTGATGCTGAGGGAGGAGTACCGCCTCCACGTCAGCTACTCCTCCCCGCGGGTGTTCTTCTCCATGCCCTTGTACGTGTTCGCGATCGCCTTCTTCTTCACCGCCACCCTGCCCCTCTTGGAAACGAGCATCCCCGTCGGCAACATGCTGCTCTTCACCAACGCGGGCGTCTTCGTGTACGGTCTCAGCGTGGGCTCCTTCGGCTTCCTAGGCAAGACCTACCTTGAGAGGAGGTACGGCCGCACCAACTTCGTGGTGGCCATGCCCTTCCTGCTCCCCTTCACCTTCCGCAGCGCCTATGCCTCTATGTACCTGAGGGACGTGATCTTCTATATCGTCCTGATCCTGGTCCCTGGCCTGGGAGGAGTGCTCCTGGCCAGCACTGTCGCGGGCTTCTACCTATCCTCCGTCATAGTGGCCTTCGTTTCCGTGACCCTCTCCTTCCTCTTGGGCATCTCCTTCTCCTTCCTGGCCTCGGTCCTTTACCTGCGCTCCAAGGCCCTGTTCTCGGCCATGGTCCTGGCGTTCCTGGCCTTGGCGGTGGCCTATGGTGTCTTCGCCCTCATCCCATTGGAGTACGTCCTGCCCTCCTGGGGGTTCCAGGTCAACCTGCGCCCGCTGGGGGACGACGTGGGCCGGGCCGCCTTCTACTTCATCGTGAGCATTGTGGTCTCCTTGGTCATGGCCGTCCTGGCCGTGGCGTCGATGACCGAGGCACCATTAGGAAAGGCGCCCCAGGTCAAGGAGAGCTTCCCCCGTTACTACGAGTCGATGCGCTTCGCCCGCTCCCTGCAATCGCTCCTGGCCAAGGAGATCTCCGACCTTACCCGCTCAGGAGGGGCGAGCAAGATGCTCCTGGCCTATGTGGTGCCGCTCCTGCTGCTCTCTTTCACCACCTGGTACGTCAACAACGGCCTGGCCATTCCCGTGGGGTTCAACACCGTCTTCTATGCCGCCATGGTCGGGTCATTCGGTATCATGCTGTACTCCTGGATCGCGAACATGGACGCGGTCGACTATCTGGAGACCCTCCCGGTGAGCGTGACCCAGGTGATAAAGGCCAAGCTGACCGCGTACTTCATCTTGACCGCGTTCATCGCCACGGGATTCGTGGTGGGAATCGCGATGGCCAACGACGAGCTGCAGCTGCTTTGGCTCGCCCTCCCGGTCCTCTACATAACCTCCGCCTTCATGGTGATCGCCACCGCCTACCTCACCGGGCTGAGCCCGAACTCGGTGCTCTTCAACCCCAGCGTCATGACTCGGTTCATGGTCATCTCCATCCTGCCCGACCTCGGGATAACCATACTCTCTTTCAGCTTGAGCAGCGCCCCTCTGCTGGCGGCCACGGGCATTGCCCTGGTATGCTCCGCCCTCCTGGCCTCGACCTGGTTCTTCTACCGCTCGCTTGAGGGCAAGTTCTCCAAGGCTGGCTTCATCTGAGCCAGGAATCATTTTGTAGGGAGGGGCAAATAGACCTGCATGGACCTCGGCCATTGGACCCGGCGCCTGGTACATCTCTGCGCGCCGCTGTTCCTCGTCTATTATTTGGTTCCGGACGAGGTCTACGGGGTGGACAAGCGCGTCTGGCTCGTCCTGTTGCTCGCCGTGGTCCTTGCCTTCGAGGCCGTGCGCCTCTGGCGCGGCTGGACATTCCTCGGGCTGCGCGAATATGAGGCTGGAAGGGTATCGGCGTTCGCCTGGGCGTCCATCGGGCTGACCTTCACCTTCCTGTTCTTCCCCTTGGACCTGGCCGCGCCGGCGGTGACGGGGATGGCCTTCACGGACCCCCTAATCGGGGAGCTGCGCAGGCGCGAGAGCGGTCTTTACCCGCTCGTCCCAGCGGTCTTCTACTTCGCACTGGTCCTAGCGATATTCATCGCGCTCATGGGATGGAGCTGGCAGGTGGTGCTTGCGAGCGTCGTCGGGACGGTCCTTGCCATAGGCGTGGAAAGGATCAGGACAAAATACGTGGACGACGACTTCCTGATGATGGTCGTGCCCCTGCTCGGGATGGCCGCCGTCCTCTTCCTCACTTCTTCTTATCCTTCCTGATCATGTTGCCGTAGAAGGCGCGGTAGACGTCGCGCTTGACCTTGGTCTCGATGGCCTGAATCGGGCCCTCGTGGCAGTCCAAGGCCGCCTGCTCGGTCTTGTGGCGCCTGCCGCAGGTGAAGCACTGATATACGATTGGCATCCAACCCTCGAACGCGCCTTATTGATAATAACCTTTTCCTGCCCCAACCATCGAGCCGATGGCTGCCAAGAATTGAACAGGAAGAGGCCAGCATGATCCGAATTCCGGAGATGTCGAGCCTTTGCCGCCCGATGACAAAGCGTCCTTCGACGGGGGGCCGAAGAAGTGTCGTTCCCCTTTATAAAATGGATGGGTTAGATATCATTTGCTTGAGGTGCTCGACCTCGAAATGGCATAACGATAGTAAATGTGGACAGTATTCTCCCCGAGACTCGCATCTATTTATAGTTCCGTAAGCCAATTAGAGTCGCTATGAATAGGATAAAGGTCATCAATGAGCCCTCAGAGCTCGTCCCGATGCTGCGGGCCGTTGATACCAAGGTGAAGAGGGAGGTTTTGAAGGAAGTCACCTTGGAATGGAGGACCGCCAAGGAGATCGAGGACAAGTTCGGGGAGGAGGGGAAGGAGGCCATCCGCTTCTTCGAGAAGATGAAGCTGGTCGAGACCAAATGGCAATCTTCGGGAGGGAACTACCCGGAGAAGTCCTACCATACCTATTACAACTCATTCCATATCAACGCCTCATGGCCGGTCTACGAGATTTCTGATGTCCTCTCGGCGGCCATGATGCCAGAGGACGAGTTCAAGGAGCTGGAGGACAAGATCGTCAAGCTCGTTGGCACCGAGGGAAAGTTCTCCGGGGACGTGGCTGAGAAGCTGGGAATAACCTCTACCATGCTGAAATCGCTGGTCAAGAGGTCGATACGCCTTGACTTCCGCGGGCATCGCATC
>DATIXC010000059.1:0-4042 GCA_035518995.1 Methanomassiliicoccales archaeon
GGGAGAAGGTGTTCCAGGTTAAGCTGGCAATCAAGCCACCTTCCAGCGGCTTTGGACGTTGGTGTCGAAGCATGACGTGCCCATCCTCATTCTGGTCTGCATCCCCATGGCAAGGTTGGTGTCGAGGGGCTCATCGAGGTCGATAGAGACACCGACAGCAGGCTCGGTGATGGTCAGGAACTGAGTCGCTTGCCGGACCATACTTAAGTCCGGTTGCCATCTGCGCGGGGCCCGGACCATTCCCAGGGGAACGGCCGAATGGAAGCATATAGTGAAGGACTAGAACTCATTGTCCGGGTTGCTGAAAGGATTGAAACTGGCCGAACACCAGGTCGAGATAATTACCAGGGTTGCGGTCTGTCCACGTTCTCCGGGACGCTCCAGAGGTGAGAGCGCAGGTTAGCGGACTTCTACTTCAATTCAGGATTTAAGGTGAAATTCGGGACACGATTGATGGTCACTGCAACTGTGATATTGAAGGGAAGGAGGTTGGTGAGAGATGGCCTCGCTTCCTGAGCCCCCCAAGAGCCCGCCAACGTCCCTCACCAGGTCCTTCGTTGGAGCCATTTTCCACAAGTATCGATTCATGCTAAACAAGGATATTTAGGCGGATAGGCATCTTGGCAGTAATGATAGGCCGTAAGTCGCTGCTGATTGTCATTAGCAAAACGATTTCGGCCTTACTTGGCTATGTAGGCTTCTTCCTGATTACTCGCTATTTGCCTAAAACCTTCTTTGGCGAGATTTCGTACACGATGTCCTTGGTGGCGTTGTTCTTCGCCTTCTCGGACCTAGGTTTCGCCACCAGCCACATTAAAAGGATAAGTGAAGGCAAGGACCCAGATGATTGCCTTTCCAGCTATCTCGTCATCAAGGTGTTGCTCGTGGTGGGAGTGGTAAGCGCCATCTTCCTCAGTCTGTGGGTATGGACCGGACTGATGGACCGACCCCTCAATGACACTAGCTTCCAGCTGGTCGCGCTCTTCACTCTCTATTTCGTGTTCTACAACGTCGCCCAGATAGCCACAGCGACTTTCGACGCTCACATGAAGACGGCTAAGACTCAAATCTCGCTTATTTCTGAGATGGTCATTCGATTGCCCTTGATCTTGTTCTTCGCCATTCCTCAGGAGAACGTTTTCGCCCTCGCGTGGGCGTACGTGTTGGGTGGCTTGGCGGTCGCAGTGGTCGCCATATTCCTGCTATTCCGAGAGGGGCTACGCTTGAAGAGGCCCACCTTGATGAGGTCGATGGCCATATTCGCCATGCCCTTGGCATTCATAGTGGTCCTGGGCGTTGCAATAGGGAACATCGACAAGGTCACCCTCGGCTTCTTCTGGAACTCCGAGGAGGTGGCCACCTATGCCGCTGGTCAGACCGTTCTCAACATGCTGTTCGTCTTCGGAGCGGCCCTCAGCACCTTGCTCTTCCCAACCTTCTCGAGATTGCACGAGGACGGGGACAAAGAGTCGATGAAGTTGATGGTGCGGAGGGGGGAGAGGTACCTCTCTTACATAGTCACGCCCATTGTTTGCGTGTTCCTGATCTTCCCTACGCTCATTGCAATGGTTCTTGCTGGTCCGGATTATCTATCATCGGCAGCGGTCATGCAAGTGCTTTGCCTCAATGTGCTGATACTATCCCTTGGCAGCGTCTACTCCACGCAAATAGTCGCTCTGAACAGGGCGAAGGAGCTGGTATGGCTTACGGTGCTTCAGCTTGGTCTCCTGCTCCTGTTCCTGGTCCTGTTCGTGCCGTCTTCGTTCTTCCAGGTCCCAATGCTCGACCTCAAGGCGGTGGGGACGGCATATGCCGTGCTGCTCTCGACCCTGATCGTGGTGGTGCTCTACAGGATAATGGTGTGGAGGATGATCGGCCTGGGGTTCAATCGGGCCATGTCCTTCCATCTGATAGCAGCATTTCTCAGTATCGGCACCTTGCTGGCGATCCAGATGGTCTATTCCCCGACCCGATGGTACGATATCCTATTAATCTGGGCGGCGTCGGCAGGCGTGTTCTACCTGGCCCTCTACCTCATGAGGGAGATGAGGGAGAACGACATCAGATACTTCCTCGAAGTGCTCAGCCCGGTCGAGATGGGAAGGTACCTGAGGTCGGAGTTCAGGAAGAAGCCATGAAGGCTCATCTCGAGACCTGCGCCTCCATCCAGCGCCTTATGTCCTCCTTCCTCGAGGAGGGTATGCCGAAGTACTCCGGGAACATCTTGCTGGTGGAAAGCAGGAGGGTTTGGCCGCGCTTCTTGGCGCTGACCAGGCCGGCGGCGCGGAGCACGCGCACGTGCTCATAGACCTCCGAGCCCAGCGCCTCCGCGAGCTCGCTCTGGAGGATGGGCTGGTTGTAGGCGACGTAGGCCGCGGTCCTCAGCACCTCCTTGGGCACCTCGACCTCCGCGAAGGGCATGCCGTAGCCGGCGTACTCCTTGCGCAGCTGCATCGAGTACCTGATGCCGATCTTGACCACCTCCATGGCCGAGCCGTGCTCGTCGTACTCCCTCCTGAGCTTGGCGAACGCCCTCCTTATGGCGTCACCGGAGAGCTGCGAGGCCGCCTCGATCTCGGCCATGCGCAGGGGCTTGGAGGAGGCGAACAGCACCGCCTCCACGATCCTTTGCGGGTCGCCCTGGTCCAAGTCACATCACCGCGCTCTGATGGGGCATCTTGGCGGCAGCCTGGGCGTCCTCCAGCATGCCGATGTCCCACGGGATCTTGATCTCCAGGAATATCTGCCCGTAGGGCAGGTCGTCCTGCCACAGGGAGACCTTGCCGTTGCGCGCCAGGAAGAGCAGGGAGATGAACACCGTCACACGGTCCACCTTTCCCCCGGTGAATATGTCGTCGATCGGGACCGGCCCGTTGCCGCACCTCATTATGCGGGTCCAGACCTGCTCCACGTCCTTCTCCAGGTCCTCGGCGTGGCTCTTAGGGTCGAACCTCTGCTCGGCGGCGCTCTGCGCCTCGCGCAGGCGCTGCCTCTCCTCCCTAAGCTCCGCCTCCTCCCGGGCGTCCTCGAACGCGTCCAAGAGCTCCACCAGGCTCACCGGCCTCTGTTGCTGGTGCCTGATGGCCTCGCACAGGTCGATGCTCTCGGGCACGTCCACCTCCACCCTGCTGGCCGGGCCCTCGATGTAGCAGTCGTCCAGGACGTCGAAGTCCCAGTCGGAGCAGAACATCTGCTGCTGGTCCTGGCTGGCGGCGAGGACCTCCTCGCTCTGCATCTTGAGGATGCTCCAGGCCATGAAGACCAGCTTCCCGGCGACGATGAAGTTGACCTCCGAGTCCCTCATCCTCTTGAGGTAGAGGGCGGTGAACGAGACCAGGTCTATGTCCCAGGGGTCGAAGTCGTTCTTCAGGACCAGGTCGAACACCAGCTGCATGGAGCGGTCCACCGGGTCCTTAGCCACCACGTCCTGCTCTGACTGGAACTGCTTGGCGATGTCCAGGTACCGGTCGAGCTTCTGGTGCGCTTCGTCCTCGGAGATGAGGGCTTTGTGGAACATCAAATGGCCCAGGACGCTGTCGAGCCCTTGGTTCAAGCCTCTCCCTCCGCCTTCTCCTCGGGAACGTGCAGCTCGTCCTGCAGGTCCTTGATGTCCCCGATGTTGGGACGCATTATCAGGCTGGTGATCCCGGTCTCGCCCTTGGTGACGCCGACGATGTGGTCTGCCTTGGTCAGGGTGACCTTCCTCAGCGATATCATGACGAACTGTGCGGTCTTCGAGGACTTCTGCACGCGGTGGGCCACCATGTCCGCGTTGACCGCGTCCAGGAACATGTCCACCTCGTCCAGCAGGTAGAAGGGCGACGGCTGGTACTGCTGCAGCGCGAAGATGAAGGCCAGCGCGGTCAGGGACTTCTCCCCTCCGCTCAGCGCCTCGAGGCGAAGCACCTTCCCATTGCGGGGCCTGACCTTCATTATCAGACCGCCCTCGAAGGGCTGCTCGGGGTTCTCGAGCACCAGCTCGGCCTCGCCGCCTCCGGAGAGCTCGGCGTAGGTCAGCTTGAAGTTCTCGTTTATGGCCACG
>DATIXC010000060.1:0-5422 GCA_035518995.1 Methanomassiliicoccales archaeon
GCAAAGCCAAAGGAATTTCGCCTAGCGTCGCTAGAGAGTTCATGGATTCTCTCCTGCTTGCGGTCTCACAGGAGTGCTTCGCCGATGGGGCGGACCTCATAGGCCACATCAAGGCTTTCATGCTCACTGAAAACGGGACCCTGATGGCTAGCCTAGTGGATCTAAAAACAGGGGTCCAGCTTACCTCTGGATTGAGCGAGGCGCCATCCAAGGAGGCCGAGGTGACACTGCACGTCATTGTCCACGGTATCTGGGACGACAAGGTCAAGGAAGCGTCGCGAAGAGGCATCCAAAAGGCAATAAGGAAATTCAACCTCGACCTTGAGGTACTTCAGGATTACTTCGAAACGGAAAAGAGCATAGAGCATCATATCAAGAAATGAGGGGGACTGAGAATGGATAGTTATTGGGACGC
Organism: Methanomassiliicoccales archaeon; assembly: GCA_035518995.1. Lineage (GTDB taxonomy): Archaea > Thermoplasmatota > Thermoplasmata > Methanomassiliicoccales > UBA472 > JAJRAN01. Next base: position 416 of record DATIXC010000060.1, read on the forward strand.
GATGAGATCGAAGGGATTTTCTCCAAACACTATGAGGTCGGTTCGGAAGACCATCACCTGTCCACAATGCGGGTTCGTCTTCTCCCTCACCTACGCCCGCACCTTCGCCTGCCGCGGCTGCGCCCAGGCGGTCTATAGCTGCCCGAAGGTCCGCTGCGCCAAGTGCGACCACGAGTTCCTCCTGCGCACCATGAGCGAAGTCAGCGACGACTACCGCGAGCGCTCGCTGGCCGATCACATGGGCGAGGTGATCGAAGATTATTATAAGGAAAGAGGAATAAAGAAGACGCGTTGACGACGGATATATGTCCGAGGCGTCTTCCTGTCCCTCTGATTTCCATCAATCCATTGCGGAGGTCATCATGGCCACGAAGCGCTTGACCTCTTCCTCGTTTATCCCGGGGAAATCGAAGGCGCAGGTGGCCTTGCACGGTCCCACTTCCCTCTGCAGGGCATCGTCCAGAACCAGCGACCTATCAGCCTTGATCCCGACGTTGGATAGGATCCGCTCCGCGCATCTGTTACGGCAGCCGTTAATTGCTACCATCTTGCTGGTGTCCACGCCGCTCATGCTGAGCATAAGGGGTGATACCCCTATGGAGCAGGCCGAGAACTGGATTATGCGGGATTGGTTCTTCTTTGAGAAGGCCTCGACCGCTTTCTCCAATATGACGCTCCTCTCGCCGTTGGCGCCACAAACTACCACCCCCTTCCTCATCCCTGCACCTCCTTGAGGAAGGAGCGCAGCTTGTCCTCGGCTGCCTTGATGTTCTTCTCCGAGATGAAAGGGTACTTGTCCAGGATGGCCACGGCCCTGGGCTTGACCCCGAACTTCACCAGCCCTTGGCTCCCGCATCCTCCTTCGCAGGCATCGACCACGACGGTGTTGGAGGGGTCGAGGGAGGATATCTCCTCGATCGGTCTCTCGAGGCCGGCCAAGGCGGGGCAGAGGGTGATCACCTTCACGTCCCCGCTCTGGGACACGTTCCGGATCGCAGCTCGAAGCACCCTTGCCCCCGGGCTGTATCCCCCGCAGATGACTACGTTGATCATCTAAACCCTCTGTTCGAAGAACTGCCTGGGCTTGCCGATGGCCGTGATGATGAGTTTGGTCTCGATGAGCACGTCCCCTCCCCATTCCTTGCCCATTGAAGCACGCATGGCATTATTCTCCACCAGCACCTCGACCGAGTCCGATCCGGCTTCAAGGGCCCTCTTGCTGGCCATCGCCGAGCCTTGCTCTTTGGCATACTCAACGGCCTCGCTGTAGGTCTCGAACTCCCTCTTTTCGATCGGCGAGTGCATTATGCAGGGCGGATCGTCCATGACCCCGAGGCCTGGCTTGGGGCGGATCAGGATCTCCACCACTTCCATTATGCTGCCGGTGATCGCCCCTACCGCGTTGCCGACCTCCATGTTCTTCGGGAGCAGAAGCTGGGTCTGGAACTTCTCCGCCACCTCCGGCAGATAGGCTTCAACCGGCGCGCCTATACCAACAATCTTCTTGTGCAAGGTCAGTCGGCAGGAATAGTCTAGGCCAGATTTCATGGTGACGAACTTGTTGAAGAAGTCCAAGGTGATGTCGTTCATGTCAGTCTTGCCAGTTTCCTCGTAGACCAGCTTCTTGAGCAGCTCGATGGCAATCTTGTCGATGACCATCTGCCTCAGTGTGATGCAGAGGTCCTTCATGCTGATGCCCAAAGCCTTGGATAGGATCTCGATGCCGATGCGTGACGGCTCTGGGTCGTACTCTACGTAGGTTCCCATGGTGTGGAGGACGTCCGTTGGTGTCAGGCCGATGCGCTGAACGAGTCCAAGCTCTTCCAGGCGACGCACGTTGAAAGAATAGGCGTGTATGCCAGTAAGGTCGCTGACCTCGAAGACCGACCTCGGTTCCTGCTTGACCAGCTCCAGGAACTTGGCCTCCTCGTTGCTCAGCCCGAACCCTTTGATGTCCTTGCTGAAGACGAAAAACTCCACCACCTGGTTGACACTCTGAAGGTCGGTATGAGCGGCCTGAGGCCTTGGCTTGATCTCCCTGGCTTTGATCAACTTGGACTTGATTACGCCTGGCCACATGGACTCGGCGATGCACAGAGGGATCACGCGCAGAGGAGTGAGATGTATCTGGCCATTATGGATGAGGATGCGGCTGTCCCCTCCGATGCCCGAGGTGGAAATGTCAGCGGCCCGGACCCTGGTTCTCCATCCACCGATGAGTGCGCCCTCAGGGTCGAGTCGCGGGCGTCCCTTCCTGAGGATGCCGATGTCCGTGGTCGTCCCTCCAACGTCGATCACCACGGCCTCCTCCTCGCCAGTTAGGAACTTGGCCCCTGTCAGGCTGGCCGCAGGTCCCGAGAGGATGGTCTCCACCGGTCTTTCCTTGGCCACCGCCTCGCTCATCAAGGAGCCATCGCCTTTGACGATCATGAGCGGGGCCTCGATCTGATGCTGCTTCAAGACCTTCTTGACCGACGTCACCAGGTCGGCTATTATAGGTATTAGCCGCGCGTTCAACACTGCGGTCAAGGTGCGCTCATGGAATCCAAGTTGTGAAGATAGCTCGTGACCGCATACCACTGGTAGGTCGGTGATGGACTTCGCCATTTCCTTGAGTGTGATCTCATGCTCTGGGTTTCTCACGGCCAGATAGCTCGAGATGGCGATGCCGTCGACCTTGTCCTTGACTCGCTCTATGAAGTCCCGAGCCGCGTCGATGTCCAGCATGTCCTTCTCATCGCCCATCAGATTGTGCCCGCCCGCTATCTCGACGAGCTCGTTCACCGGGATCGCCTTGTTGAACTCATATCCGGCGACGATCAGGCCCACGCGGCATCCCTTGCCTTCTACGACCGAATTGGTGGCGAGGGTGGAGGAAACGGAAACGAGCTCGACCTTTTTGTATAAGGTCTGGTCGAGCTTGCCGATGGAATTGGATATCCCGATGGAAAGGTCGTTCCTGGTGGTCAGCGCCTTGGCCTTGGAGATGACGACCCCTTTTACCAAGTCGATTATCGCTGAGTCCGTGTATGTTCCGCCTGTGTCGATGCCCAAGCCTAAGCTCAAGAAATACCTCCCGGGCCGTAAAGCATGACCGGTGATACTAATTTTATCATATAATGCTAATTAGATTTCAGTATACAGATATATTAAAATTCGAAAAATATAATATTTTATTCGACTAAGAACAGGATATCTGGATGATAGAATTCATTGTGAATCGCTCATTCCAAAATGATGAAGATTCGATTTAGGTCGACTCGCTCGTCGCCTCCTCTTTGACCATCCTGCGGAACTTGATGCTCTCCTTCGCCAGGGGTTCCATGTTGTCATGGGTGATGCGGAACACTCGGGGCAGATGCTTTGGGAATATCTTCTCCAGCTCTCGGACGAGGTAGTCATGGACTAGGCCAGACTGGCGGAGGCTGGCCGCATTCCAATTGTCGACCAGGGACATGGCTCCTTCCTTGCCCGCACGGTGGAAGGCCTCGGCAAGGATGGATGTGGTTACAGCGTTCTCCGATAGGACCAGGACCTCGGCCTCCCTCACCGCGGCCTCTTTGGCATTGAAAGCTACCGGCAAACCTCCCCCCCTCTTCACCAACGCCAAGGACTGGACGTCATCGATATCTCCGCCGACGAACATGGTATCCTCCATCCCGACCCCGGTCTTCTTGCAAATATCGACGATGGAAGCGGCCTTGTCGTCTCCGCCGATTGTGCTGACATCATTGATCAAGCGATTGGCCGAGAGGTCGCTCATCTCCTGCCAGAATATCTCATCAAGGCGGGAGATGGTCTGCTGGTCCCTGGCAGAGAACTCCCGCATCGACCTAGCCCCCGGTGGCATCTCCAGCAGGGGCATCAAGGCGATCTCTTGGGCGTAGTTCTTTAGGATCTGGCATTCCCAATCATCCATACGAGCGGAGTCCAGGGAGACCCTGGTGCAATAGACGTTATCGAAGGGGAAGCCAATCTGTTCGCAGGCCGAGCTTACGTAATGCTCGTAGCTTGAGCTCATCATGAAGGAAGCCATCAATTCCTGAACGAAGCGCATGGCCTTGTCCGCCCCTGGCAGCACCGTGATGTGCTTCCGCGAATACTCCTGCATCTGGTTATCGCTCACGCCGTATGCCCTCAGGAAAGGAAGTGCCAGACGGATGTGGTCGCCCGACTTGTACCCCTGGCGGTGGAGGGCGAAGGTCAAGACCTGGTCGTACCGGGACAGGGCGGTGAAGAGCCTTTGCCCCCTCTCGATGAAATGGCCGCAGATCTCCTGAGCGTTGTCATTCATCGTGACCGGGCCGTCCAGCTCGGTGATGAACTGCTTTCCCTCGTAGGCGGACAGCTCCTCCAAACCCTCGAAGTCCATGGCCTCGCCTCAGGGCTGCCTTTGCTGCAGCCAATCGTCCACATTCAAACTTAGATCTGGAGCCTCGGTCACGGCCATGCCCTCGCTCAGGAGCCTGCCATTTACGATGTCCAGATCCCCATTGGCGAAGAGCTTGATCGTATAAGTAAGGAGCGGGACCTCCCGTCGCTCCTCTTCGAAGCAGATGTGCTTGAAGAGCGGGGTGGTGATAAGCTCCTCATCGCCTATCAGCTCGGGCTTCCTCCCCCTGGCCATTACCTCGATGTCGGTCCATAAGGGCCGGAGCTCCGAAGAGCTCAGAGGGAAGGAGCAGTAGGTGACCGGTGCGCCCTCCAAGCCGGTCTGGCGACATAGCCTGACCATGGCGCCATGTCTATCCGCCCGGCGCCTGATCAATTGGCAGACTATCCCGCCCCGGTCCCCGCGAGGACCGGTGGGGAGGGAAGGATAGAGGTTCACGAGGTCGAAGCGCGTGCAGGAGTCGGCGTCCATGGGCGTGGAGAGCCCAACGACCAATCCCAGCTCGAAGGCCCTCTCGTAGATCATCTTGCGCATCTTCTTGCCAAAGCAGGTTCGCCAGTCCTGGGTAGGGTCGTGCGACCAGGATTCCTTGGTCCTCTGCCAGGAGAGGGTGA
>DATIXC010000061.1:0-11488 GCA_035518995.1 Methanomassiliicoccales archaeon
TCTGCCCCTCGGTGTACCAGGTCTCGAACCATGTGGGCTTCCTCCTCTTCGATGCGAGGGCGCAGTTCACCGCGGCATGGGCCACCTGCGCCGCCAGCTTCCCGGAGGAGAGCTTGAGGTCCTTCCTCACGGCGATGACCATCTTGTTCTCGAACTTCTGCATCAGGCTCCAAGATGCATCGCTGGCCCGCTTCTTTATTCTTTTCAGTGGCCGGGCGGTCGAAGGATTAATAAACGGAGGGAGCTTCCTTCGCACGATGCTCGAGCTGCTGAGGAGGGACGGGCTGGCAAGGATCGCGAGCTTCGAGACCCGGCACGGGACGCTGGAGACGCCCTGCCTGCTGCCTGTCGTGAACCCTCGCCTCGTCACCATCCCGCCCAAGGAGCTCAAAGCGATGGGCTTCCAGGCCCTCATAACCAACTCCTACATCATCAGGAGCGACCCCGCCATGAAGGAGAAGGCCCTGAGCCAGGGCCTCCATTCCATGCTTGATTTCGACGGCGTGATCATGACCGACTCCGGCACCTTCCAGAGCCACATGTACGGCGAGGTGGAGGTGGCCAACGAGGACATCGTCGCCTTCCAGAGGGATGCGGGGGCGGACATCGGCACCGTCCTGGACATCTTCACGGAGCCGGAGTGGGGGAAGGAGAGGACCGCCAACGCGGTCAAGGTCACGCTGGAGAGGACGGAGCAGGCCGCCGCCATCAAGGGGCGGATGATGCTCGCTGGGGTCGTCCAGGGCTCGGTGCACGCCGACCTGCGTGCGGAATGCGCCAGGTCATTGTCCTCGTTGCCCGTCGACGTCTTCCCTATCGGCGGCGTGGTGCCCCTGATGGAGGGATACAGGTTCGCCGACCTGATCGAGGTCATCGTGGCCTCCAAGATGGGGCTGACGCCCGAGAGGCCGGTGCATCTCTTCGGGGCGGGCCATCCCATGGTCTTCTCCCTCGCCATCCTACTTGGCTGCGACATGTTCGATTCTGCCTCCTACGCCAAGTTCGCCCGCGACGGCCGCATGATGTTCCCCGAGGGGACCTTCCACCTCGATGAGATGAAGGGGCTGGACTGCGACTGTCCCGCCTGCCGGAACCATACTATCGAATCGCTGAAGGAGCTGCCCGAGCAGGAGAGGACTCGGGCCCTGGCGCTCCACAACCTCCACGTGTCCAAGCGCGAGATCGACCGGGCCAAGAGGGCTCTCCTCGAAGGGAACCTTTGGGAGCTGGTGGAGCAGCGCTGCCGCGCCCATCCCGCCCTCCTCGACGCATTGCGAGCGCTCGGCAAGCACAAGATGTTCCTGGAGAGGTACGAGCCGCTCAGCCGCGAGGGGGCGTTCTTCTACACCGGCCCCGAGTCGCTGGACCGGCCTTCTGCGTATCGCTATGAGCGGCGCTACTTCGAGAGGTACACCAAGCCCCGGCAGCAGCTTGGGGTGGTGTTCCCGGACGCGGAACGGCCCTATTCCCGAGTCTACGCCAAGGAGATGCGCGAGATCTCCCAGCTCGCGGACGCCCACTTCCTGGTCATATCCCCCTTCGGGCCGGTCCCGATGGAGCTGGACGAGGTGTACCCCATCGCCCAGTCCGTCTTCCCGCGGACGGTGGACCGCGACACCGAGGAGAGGACGAAGGAGCTCATGGAACGATTCTCGCACGGCCACGAGTACGGCGTCTCCATCCTCTTCGAGGGGGAGGAGACGATGAGCATGATCGAGTCCTTCGGCGAAGGGAAGGGAACCTTCGACCTAGACCTGGCGCGGGTAAAGGCCGTGTCCGATTACCAGTTCGGGAAGGGCGCGAACGACCTCCTCATGGATGGAAAGGTGGAGCTGGTCAAGTCCAAGAACACCCACAAGATCCGCAACGTGCTGGTCGACGGTGAGCACGTCCTTTCCATGAGGGCGCCTGACGGGTTCTTCTCCCTCCGACCTCCTGGCGCGAAGCGCCTGATGAAGGGTTTCGCTTCTCCCAGGCTAAGGGTCATGGTGGCCGAGGACAGCGAGGCCTTCAACCGGGAGGGCAAGAACGTATTCTGCCATTTCGTTAAGGACTGCGACCCGGGCATCGTGCCGATGGACGAGGTCATGGTCGTCAGCGAGAGCGATGCGCTGCTGGCCGTGGGCAGGGCGCTCATGACCAGGGAGGAGATGCTGGCCTTCAAGAAGGGGCTAGCCGTCAGGGTCCGAGAGGGGGTCAAGCTCTGAGCCCTCGACCCTGCCCTTGACCACCTGGTCCGCGACCTTAAGGCAGGCCATCAGGTCCTCGAGGGTGTGCAGCATGGAAGGCGCCGAGGGCGCCGAAGAGGTTATCAGCAGCCTTTTGCCCACGACCTCGGTCTGGGCGTACTTGCCGTTGTCCAGGGAGATCGAGCTCGCCACGTTGCGCGCCTGGGCCTCGCTCCCGTACTCGATCTCGATCCTGCACTCTACTCGCACACGCGGGGCAAGGGGCTAGCGACTTATGAGCGTTGCTTCAATGCTAAGTGCAAAGCCTTCGACACGAGACGAAGGCTTTTGGGAAAGGTTATGTATCGCCTTCCGCGAATCCTTGGCACGGGTAGGGGGCCGAGCCAATGGACGTTAGAGAGACGATAGAAGAGAGGGCGAGCGTCCGCGCTTTCACCGACGAGCCAGTGCCCGACGAGCTGGTCATGGAGACACTTCGCCTTGGCACCCTGGCGCCATCGGCGGGGAATCTGCAGGCGCGGGACTTCGTGGTGGTCCGGGGCGCCGACACCAAGGCCAAGCTCGCCAAGGCCAGCTTCGGCCAGGAGTTCGTGGAGAAGGCACCGGTGGTCATCGTCTGCTGCGCCAACCTGGCCCGAATCCGCAATTACGGCATCCGAGGTACCGACCTCTACTGCCTCCAGGACGTCGCCGCCTGCGTCGAGAACATGCTCCTGTTCATCGCCTCCCAAGGATACGGCGCTTGCTGGGTAGGGGCGTTCGACGAGACCCAGGTCTCGAAGATACTGGAGCTTCCGGAGAGCGTGCGCCCGGTCGTGATCCTGCCCATGGGGAGGCCCAAGGACCCCTTGCGCAGGACCCCGAGGTTGAAGCTCGAGACCTTGGTGCACAGCGAGAAGTGGTGAATGAGTAGCCCCGGGCAGATTCGAACTGCCGTCGCCGGCTCCAAAGGCCAGCATGATTGACCGCTACACCACGGGGCTCTGTCCCCCTCGATTGGGCTCATCGTATTAAAGATTAGGTGCGGGGCCCGCCCAAAAAGGTCAGATTAATTACCGCTGACTCCCTCCAGGTCAGGATGGCGGACCTAAGAAGGGTGCTGGTGTACTCCTGCGCCTTCATCGGCACGTTCACCTCCAACGCCGTCCTGGCCCTAATTCCCGAGCTCCGGGGATACTTCCAGGCGTCGACCGCCGAGGTCCTCCTTTCCATCAGCTTCTACATGGTCTTCTTCGCCTTCTTCTCGATCTTCACGGGCTCGATCTCCGACATCATCGGCAGGAAGAAGATCCTGGTCATCGGCCTGGTGGTCTACTCCCTGGGCTGCGCCATGACCGCCCTGGCCACCGGGCTCCCGCTGTTCTACGCCAGCCGGGCGGTGCAGGGCCTGGGCTTCGCGTTCGTGCAACCGGTGATGGTGGCAGTCCTGGGGGATGTGGTAACTCCGAGCGAGAAAGGTCGGGCGATGGGATGGTTGACCGCAGCTACCACGGGAGGGGTCATGCTCGGCCCCTTGATCGCCGGTTACGCCGCGGCCATAGACTGGCGGCTGGCCTTCATCGCCATCGGTATGTTCTCCATCGCCCTCGCCTTATTGATCCAGGCAGTGCTCCGGCTTCCCAAGTTACCGGAACAGGAACCGAACGGCGGCTCGCTGAAGGAAAACCTCTCGTTGGCCGCGAGGCGCAGGGGTGTGGTGATGCTGGCCCTCACCGGCTTTGTTCAGATGATGGTGTGGATAGCCACCCAGGCATTCGCCTCGAACGCCTTGGGGCAGGAGCCCTTCCTGGCGTCACCCCAGGTGATCGGGGAGGTGCTGGCCTTCGCGGCGCTGTGCAGCATCGCCGCCTCGCGCTTGGGAGGGGGCATGGTGGACAAGATTGGGCGCTACCGCACGGTCCTCACCGGGACCTTGGTCATGGTGGTCTCCCTTGTGGTCATGGGCCTATACACCCCTACCATCGTCGCTTACACCGCGTCCCTGGCGGTCTTCGCCGCAGGGTCGGCGATTTCCTGGGCGGCGCTCCTGACCTTGACCGTGGAGCTCCTGCCGGACCTGAAGGGGACGGTCTCCTCGCTGTTCACCAGCGCAGCGTTCATCGGGGGCGCTCTTGCGCCGATAATGCTCAACCCGGTTCTAACGAACTGGGGGACGTCCACCGTGCACCTCGCCAGCGCGGCATTGTGCTCCCTCATCTTCCTGACGATCACGTCGGTGGCGAGGGACCAGAGGGCTCATCATGTCCTCTGACATCAGGCCTCAGCGGCTCAACGTCTTGGCGAAGAGGTGGGTCGCCGTGGAACCGATCACCTGGAGCCTGAAGCGCGCACCCAACTGCACGCTCCCATGGATGACGATGGGGGTGTAGCTGTCGTCGCGGAGGATCGTCGTGCCGGGCTTCCCCGCCTCGGTCGCCAAGGCCTCCAGCTCCTCGCCCTTGCGCATGGCATTTTTCTCTGCCGCAACTTGAAAGCGCAGCTTCGCCAGCTCCCTGGACCTGTCCTTGGCGATGCGGCTCACCACCTGGGCCCTCATGCCCGCAGCCTCGGTGCCAGGACGAGCGGAGAACCTGGTCACGTTCAGTATGTTCGGCCTCGCACGGTCGATAAGGCCGACCGTGGCTCGATGGTCCTCCTCTGTCTCGCCCGGATATCCGGTGATGACGTCGGTGGACAATGTTAGCCTCGGATGCACCTCCCTGAAGTTCGTCACCTGCGCCTCGAACTCCGCGACGGTGTAGCCGCGGCCCATGCTCTTCAGCAGACGGTCGCTCCCGGTTTGCACGGGAAGGTGCAGGAACTTGTAGACCTTGGGGTGCTGGTATGCCTTCATCAATTGGTGTTGGATCTCGCGCAGGCTGTCTGGGTTCATCATCCCCACGCGCACCCTGAAATCCCCGGGAACGTCGACGACCTTCTCCACAAGGCCAGCCAGGTCGGTGCCGATGTCGAGCCCGTAGCAGCCCGTGTCCTGGGCGGTGAGGAGTATCTCCTTGCTCCCCTGTTCGACGGCCTTCCCCACGGACGAGACCACCTGCTCGGGCGCATAGCTGTCCAGGGTGCCGCGGGCCAGTTTGGTGATGCAATAGGAGCAGGAGCCGAGGCAGCCTTGGGAGATGGGGACGATGGCGGTCACGCCCCAGCCCGGGCGGGGGAAGTGCAGCCCGCGCCCGGTTCCGAACCTGTGCTTGAGCCTCTCCTCGAACTCTTCGTACTCCAGGGGGGCGATGACCAGGGCCTCGGGGAACCTCCTCAGCACCTCCTCGCGCATCACAGAGGCCATGCAGCCTGTGACCACCAGGCCCTTCCCGGCGTCCCGTAGTTGCTTCAAGCGCTTCAATATCTTAAGCTCGGTGGCCTGGATGACCACGCAGGTGTTGACGACGGCGATGTCCGCCTCCTCGCAGGCGTCGACCAGCTCGTATCCTAGGGTGAAGAGCGACCGCTTCAGCTGCAGGCCCTCGCCCTGGTTCATGGTACAGCCGTAGGTCTCGACGCAGGCGCGCACGACCCAGGGAACCGCTCGCCCTATATATCGATGTCCCGGAGGACCCGAGGTCCCAGGACGAACAAGAGAGGTGCTCTCCTCGAGAGGTTTAACCTGTGGGCGCCCCTCTACCCCCGCACCGGAGGGCTTATATGAAAGGGATCGTCGCGTACGACAGCGTACACGGAAGCACCAAGCGCGTGGCGGAGGCGATGGTTGAGCAGATCAAGGCCGAGGGTCACGAGGCCCAGCTCATCGCCGTAAGGGAGTGGGCCAAAGGGCCTCTCATAGGCGACTTCCTGTTCATCGGCTCGCCGACCAGAGGAGGCAAGATGACCAAGGAGGCCAAGGAGTTCATCGACTCGCTGGACTCCCGCTACTGGAAGGCGAGGAAAGTCGTCACCTTCGCGACCGTCGGTCCGATGTCCAAGGACCCCGAGAAGCGCAAGAAGATGGTGGAGTCGATGGGCGACCACACCAAGAGCGCCGCCACGAAGATGAAGGAGATATTGCAGGAGCACGGGATACCAGTCCACGCCACTATGCACTTCGCCGTGGTGGGGATGTGGGGACCCATCGCCCCAGAAGGCCCGGAGACTGCAAAGGAGAGGACGCGCAAGTTCATTGCTGAATATTGAGCATCAGTGAGCGGGGAACCAAACCCGATCTTTCGCACCTTAATGAATTTATTAAGAGACAAAGGACCCATCAAAAGGCCATGTGCATCACTTTGCGTCCGTTCCATCTGAACTGGCGATTCAATTCCAATTTCAATCTATCTATGAAGCCCTTCGATTTCAGCTCATCTCCTGCCAGATTGCCCCGATCGGAGCCTCGGCTGCGGTCGCAGTAATCTCGGTGTTATTTCGTCGTTTCTTTCACTTCTTCCAAGGAGCAGAGCGTTGAGGTATGGATCTCATCTCCCCTTGTTCGCAGAAAAATTGAAGAAAGAATGGCGAGGGCGCTAGGCCCTCTGGGTTTGGGACAGGACAGCAACCTTCAGATGACGTCCCTCTTAGGCCTCCTTCCATGACATCATCCTGGACGATAGCAGGGCGAAGGCCAGACCAACTACCAGCACTATGGCCAGGTCGAGCAGCGCCGCCCCGGTGTTCCCGTACACCATCGTCTCCCTGATCCCGTTGTTCAGATAGGTCAGGGGGAGCACGTAGGCCACGCTCTGCAGGAAGGCTGGGTACGATTCGATGGGGAAGAAGCTCCCGGCGAGGAACATCATGGGGAAGCCGATGGCGTTCGAGATGGCCATGCCCGTCTCCGCGTCCTTGATCACCGTGCCCAGGAGCATGCCCAGGCTGATGAACAGGAAGCATCCCGCCAGGATGAAGACGATCGTCAGCGGGGTCAGCGGGGCGGTCATGCCGAACATGAGCACTCCGACCGCATAGGTCACGATCAGCGAGCCTATGAGCATCACCGCGTACACCACGAACTTCGTCGTCAGCCACTCCACCTTGCTTATCTTGGTGGTGGCGAGGAGCTTGAAGTACCCCTTGGTCCGGTAGGTCGAGCAGGTCTCGGCCATGCCGTACATGGAGACGCTCATCACCGTCATCCCGATCACGCCAGGCAGGAAGAAGTCCATGTAGGTGTAGCTCTTCACATTGGGCAGCGTCTGCGCCTGCACGCCGAGCACCGGCTCCGCCTCGGCCAGCTGGAAGTTCATCGCCTCGATGACGCCATTGGTCGCACCCTGCGCCATCTGGAACGTCGATTTCGAGGGATCCCCGTACAGAGTCACCTGCGCCATCGCCGCGCTAGGGTCCGTCATCCTCCTTTGGACGCTGGCCGAGAATCCCGATGGAATCTGCAGCGCCAGGGAGAGGGTGTGCTCTTGGATGTATTGGCTGAGGTCCTCGCTCGCGGGCACCATCTGCACCTTGACGACGCCCGACTGGTTGAGCGCGTCGAGGAAGGCGATCGAGGCCGGGCCGTTGTCAAGGTTCTGCACAGGCAGAGCGACCGTGGAAGCGGTGTTGCTGAACATCGCCCCGAAGAGCACCATCAGCAGCACCGGCAGCATGAACGTGAAGAACATGCCCGCCTTCGAGCGCGTATAGATCTTCGCGTACGCCTTCAGGTCGGCGAGGAAGCGGCTCATTGCGCCACCCCCTTTGGCTTGTCGACCGAGATCAGGCTCAGGAACACGTCCTCGAGCGTGTCGCGCCTGATGCTCATGTCCTTGACCTCCACGCCCGCCTCGGAGAGCGAAGCGAACCAGTGCTCGATGCGCGAGGGGTCGGTGACGCTCACGACGACATCCTCGTCCTCGAGCGTCGCGTCAACACCCTGCCGGCGCATCTCCTCCAGGCCCTTTTGCCCCGCCCCAAATAGCGTCACCGTCGCGTTCCTCCCGAACCTCTGGATGATCTGCCTCGGGCTCCCCTCCGCGACGATCTTGCCCTTGTTCATGATGGCGATGTGGTCGGACAGCACCTCCGCCTCGTCGAGGTAGTGCGTCGTCAGGAAGATCGTCGTGCCGTTCTTCTTCAGGCGGATGATCAGGTCCCAGAGGTCCCTCCTGGCCTTCGGGTCCAACCCGGTCGTCGGCTCGTCAAGGAAGAGCACCTTCGGCCGGTTCACCATGGCGAGCGCGATCCCTAGCTTTCTCTTTTCCCCGCCCGACAGGTTCTTCGACAGGGAGTTCTCCCGGTGCGCGAGGTCGACCTCGCAGAGCAGCTCGTGGCACTCTTGCCTCCTCAGCTCGCGGCCATACAGGGCTCCCCAGTACTCGACCGCCTCGATCGGCTTCAGGTTCTCGAACGGCTCGAAGTCTTGCGGTAGGATGCCGACCTTGTCCCGGATCTTTCCGTACCCGTTCGTCACGTCCACGCCGAGGATCCTCGCGGAACCCGCTGTCGGGTTCCTCAGCCCTTCCAGTATCTCCACCGTCGTCGTCTTGCCAGCCCCATTGTGCCCCAGCAGCGAGAAGACCTCGCCCGATTGGACCGTGAAGCTGATGCCATCGACGGCCCGGATGTCGTCGTACACCTTCTGCAGGTGCTCGATCACCAGGACGGTATCCGGGCTCGCCTCCGTCTGGTGCGTTTCATGTCGCTCTAGTTTCCACTGACCCAACATCTCGTTTCCTCCAATCTCCGATACTTCAGATCACGTACGCCCGCTCATGGGCCACGCTTTCCTCCTTTGGTCTTAGTTATAGTCACGCTCTCTTTGGTCGGTGCGGGGGTCGTAGCAGTCCCTGGCGTCTCCAACGCGTACCCGAAGAGATCCATCGCGGCGTCGAACACGTCGGCGCTCTTGTACCCCATTCGCCCTAGATTGGAATGGATCTCATCGAGACCCTGAAGCACCCCGTCCATCGAGAACCCGATTATCGCCGCGGTTACGACCGGATCCAGGCCGCTCCGGATCGAGCCGTCCTTGATGCCAAGCCTGACGGCCTCGACGTTGAGCTCGAACAGCCTCATGGCCTGCTGCTCCATGAGCATCCTCTCCGGCCCAGGGCTCGATTCCTTCGAGGCCGCCACCGGCTCGCTCATCAACTTGGTGAGCTCAGGATGCTCATTGTAGAAGCGGGCGTAGCTCATCCCGATGGCTCCGAACTTGTTCAGGCCAGTGATCTTCTTCCCCATAGCCTCGACAAAGAGCTTTTCCATCATCTCCAGGCCCTCCCGCTGGATCCTATAGAAGAGCTCCTCCTTGCTCGCAAAGTGGAGGTAGAATACGCCCTTGGATAGCTCGAGGGCGCTGACGATATCATCCACCGTCGTCGCCTCGTAACCCTTGGCCAGGAACAGCTCCTTCGCTTTCGCGACAATCTCTTGTTCCCGCACCGCCTTCTCCCTCAGCTTTCTTTCCTTGGTGCCCATTTGACTTTCACCCGATTTATGACCGTTAGTCAATGAAATACTAAGGGTCATACTTAAAGCTTGTCCCGCCCTTCGGCGGTCCTCTAATAGGATGTTTTCGTCCACGCAAGTACCAAGGGGTGGTCACATTACATCTCTGAGCCGGACATTAGTGGCCAACAGGTGACCATGCCGATTCAGGGCTGGAGCAATGGCCACGTGAGTTATCATTAAGATGAGTTGGAAAGCAAGTCTTGCATCGAGTCCTGAGGCTACCTTCCTTGATGGACTCAATTCCAAAACGGATGCAGCCAATAAACCACGGAATGTATCTAGCTGAGAATGCATTTCGAGGTCGAGATCTCTCTTGACCAAAAACATCCGGATAATTCTGTTCATGCTGATGACCTTGCTGTTGGTCGCCAGCTTTTTCGTCCTCATTCTGCAGGTGCCAGAGATAATGCGGTGGAATACCGACCTCTTTCTTTGGCTCAATCAGTTCTATTGGCAACCTTTGGCCGTTTCCATCGCGCTCCTCGAAGAGCTGGATGTTCTCATTTACGTTGTCTTAATTTGCATTCTGATCTATTATAAGAGACACGACCTGGCGCTCTCTATCATCATCGCCATCGTCATTGAGACGATGTTCGTCAGTTTGCTAAAGCAAGCGGTCGCATTAGATCGACCATTCAACGTGCTGAATGGGGTCAGTGCCGCCTATCGTCCGTCCGATTATTCCTTTCCCTCTGGACACGCGGGTAGGGCTTTTGCGGCCCTCTCAGTTTGGTGCTTCCGCGAGAAGAAGCATTACCTTGCCTTGCTCGGTCTAGCTACCTTGATCAGCATCAGTCGGGTGTACATCGGTGTGCACTATCCTCTGGACGTCATCGTTGGCGCAATCATCGGCTTGTTAATCGGCTACTCGGTGGCTCGACTCGACCTCAAGCCTTTGTTGATGTGGCTCACTGGCCTTTATTTCAAAGCAAAGGGCCGAGCCAACGCAAATTGATTCAAGGCCTGATCCATCCCTTTTCTACCCAGAATTCGAAGTTGTGCCTCCAATTTTTCTCGTTCGCCTTGATGGTCCTGGAGAACCTCTCCCTCCATGCGGCCCGCTCGGCATCTTGCTCGGGATAAGGACGCTTCTCCAAAACGGCCTTCACCAGATCCATCCCCAACTCGCGGGCTCGGCCAATAGCATCCTCCATCCCAGGTGGCCCGCGGATCCTCAACAGGCCGATGCCACCGATCACGCGCGCCCCCGTTTCCTTCAAGAAGTCATTCATGATTCCAAGAACGAGTTCCTCGTCCGATCCGCCAGCCGTCATTATCGAGAACGCGTACTTGCCCTCGAAGTACTGTTCGTGGTTGCAATTGGCGCTCCGATCGAACACCGTCTTGAGTTGAGCGGTGATACCCGACATGTAGTTGGGGCTGCTCAGAATTATGCCGTCAGCTGCACGAAGCTTCCCTATCAGCTCTTGATAATCGTCCTCGATCCGGCATTTTCCGGTTTGGCGACAGGAAAGGCAGCCGTTACAGTATTCAATCCTAAGCTTGGTCACATCCACAAGCTCAGTCTCCGCGCCTGACTGCCTGGCTGCGCCCAAAGCGGCTTCCAACAATTTCAGAGTCGTGCTGTTCTTTCCCCTAGGGCTGGACTGGATGCCAATTATCCTCGTAGAAATCGCCTCATCCTAATTTGCCCATGTGATTAAGTAACTTGACTCAGCAATCCAGCCTATGGCCTGAAAGTCTCTAAGACGCCCGCCCTACCTAATCGATAGAAGGAAATTTCAGAACGCTCCTCCAGCGTTTGGCATGCTAGCTAGTATCTGCTGAGTTACGTCCCAGTATTCCACTATCTTTTCGCCTTCGAATCGGAATAGGTGAATTTGCCTCAGTCCCCCCTCACTCGGCTTGCCCTTGGAGCTCAGCAGCTGCGTATGGACTGCCACAAGATCCCCCTCGGCAATAATGTG
>DATIXC010000062.1:0-3648 GCA_035518995.1 Methanomassiliicoccales archaeon
CGTGCATCATGGCCTGTATCATGCTTCCGCCGAAGTGGTCCGCGAGCCAGGTCGTGAACAGCGCCGCGGCGCCATAGTCGGCCAGGATGTTTATCTGCCCCTGGTCGCCCCAGTCTATGAGGGAGTTGTCCGGGGTGTAGAAGAACCTGTTGACATAACTCATGTCGAGGCCATATCCGCAGAGGACCTCTGCGTACATGGACATGCCCTCGTTCACGAAGCTTGTTTCCGCGGGGTTGTAGAGGTCGTGAAGCAGGTGCTGGTACTCATGGGCGACTGTCGACTCATAAACCCAGGGCCTTGCGGTTGCCGGGTATGGGGGATTTCCGGTCGTTCTGTTCTGCCAATCGAACGAGTCAACGTGAATGATGTTCCGGTCGTACAAGCTGTCCATGTCAGGTGCGTAGTATCCTGCGATATAGCTAGGATAACTTGAATCAAAGAACGACTCGTCAACGATATTGAAGACCATAATCATTAGGCGGCCAGAAACGTTGGTCCCGAAGTATGGTCTGCCCTGCGCCTTGAACCACGAGTTCTCACCATCTATTTGCGGTGGGGGCCCGAAGAAGGCCGTCTCGTTGGGATAAATCACGGTCTCAAAATGCATGGCCATGTAATTCGCCTTCGAGCTGTTGACGCTCGTGTAATTCGGGTTGTCGTTGCGCGCATCCCCGGTCGGGTACATCAGATCCGTGGCCACCCAAACCTCGCAGTGCTTGGTTTCAGCCATTTTCTTGAAAAGCATGTATCCAGACGGATTGGTCGCATTGTATGCCCATGCACCATAGGAACCCACATAGTACCTGGCTATCGAACCGTTGGAATAATAGTTACCAGGCGCAGCGGACGACCCACCTACCCCATCCAAACCCGCGGCCAAGTCCCCATAATTCAGGTTCTGGTTCCGATATTGCTCTCCTGCATACATCGGCTCAGGGTTCGAGATCACGGTCCCTTCCTGCGCCGCCGGTGCCACTGGCGCGCTCAAGGCCGGCATTACGACGGCGAACGCACCCAGCACCATTGCTAGCATAACCACTATGCTGAGAATCTTAGTTGCACTTCTAAGCATCTTGCCCCTCCTTTCGATTCCGTCACCTGGGCTAACTACAGAATTAACCCCTCGGTAACGTCCACACTCGTAAGGGCAATTATTCAGTCGCTGACTATTTATAAATTGTGCAATTTTCTGGCTTTGCTGGACGTATTAAAAAACCGGCTTAACTTCGGCTCGTTATGTGGCCCATCCCTTGGCTTTCCTCTCCAGCCATTTTTTCATCAAATCCTCACATCGGATTCAACCGAAACGATAGAATACATGCACCGCGTCTGTTCTAATTCGCTGGAAGCGATGGTTCGCAGACGGATCTCCGATGGCATCAGGGCAGCCCTCAGCATGCCGGGCACCTGGCCGACATTGCGAAGGTATCTAGTGAACACAATTTTCGACTCGACCTTCGTCATGCTAGGCATAATCATAGGGTCCGCTTTCTCGAGCGATCCAAATATCCATCTCACGGTCGCCACCATATTGACCAGTGCGGTCGCTCTCGGTATCTCCACAGGCGTGAGCACCTACGAAGCTGAGAGCCTGGAGCAGAACAAGCGCCTTGATGAGATCGAAAGGGCGATGCTTCGTCCCCTTGATGACACGCACATCGGCAGATCGGCGAGATCGAGCATGCTGCTCATCTCGTTCTTCATATTCCTCGCTCCGTTGATGATCGGGCTTGTAATGCTCGCACCCTTCACCATCATGAAGGAGGACATAGTCGCGGCCGCCTGGACCGCCATAGGGCTGGCAATCGCCGTCCTCTTCATCACGGGTGTGCTGATGGGACGGTCCGGTGGCCGTAATCCCTGGATTCAGGGAGCCAGGATGGCCGTCATCGGCGCGATCGCCTTCGTTATCTGCTTCTACATCGAGAAGCTGGTCTGATCAGCATATGCGGGGCACAGGGTCCCCAACGGGAGGTTCTAGGATTCTTCTGCCACCAACCTCGGTGCGGAGGACCACGCCCTTCAGACTGGAAGTGGCCTTGCCGATGATGGCGGCTTCCTTGCCAAATCGGTCGCGGCGGATGGCCGTCAGGACCTCCTCTGCCATGTCCGGGACGACGCCGACGATCATCTTCCCTTCATTGCCGATGGCAAGCGGGTCAAGGCCTAGGAGATCGCAGGCGCTGCGAACCGGCTCTGCAATTGGGATGCTTGCCTCCTCCACCTCGATACCGACCTTGGACTTCGAGGCCCATTCGTTGACGGCGTTGGCCAGACCCCCTCGGGTGGGGTCCTTCATGCAGACCGCCCCGCCAACCCTCAGGATACCCTCTGCCAGGGCGTTCATGGGCGCGATGTCGCTCCTGACCTGGGTCTCGAACCCGTAGCCTTCGCGGAATGACAAGAGCGCGATGCCGTGATCCCCGACCGTTCCCGTCACGATGATGATGTCCCCGTCCCTGAGGTTGTCGTCCGTCATCCACTTGGAGTCCACCTTCCGATAGGAGGATGCGACCTCCAGGTCGTGGTCCAAGAAAGGGCTCCTCCTGCCGATGCCGGCGGTGGAGATGACCATCCTCTCGATCTTGCCGGATTCCATGACCTTGGTGTCCCCGGTGGCCACAGGAACCCCGCACAGGACCGAGGTCTCCCCGATGCTCTTGGCCACTTTTTCTAGAACATCTATCTCCAGACCCTCCTCGAGGATCATCGAGCATGAAATAGCCAAGGGCTGGCCGCCCATGACCGCGATGTCATTCACCGTACCGCACACGCTAAGGGAACCGATGTCTCCACCGGGGAAGAAGAGCGGTTTGACGGTGTGACCGTCCGTTGTGAAGACGATCCCGTCCACCACCGCCGAGTCGTCGAAGGCGTGCAAGGGCACCTCGCCCTTGACCGGGGGCAGGAACGGCACGATGTGGGTGTGGATGAGCTCCTGCATCATCTCGCCGCCCGCCCCATGCCCCATCGTGACCCGCTTCATGACCAGGCGATTGCGGCTCGCTCCCTTTAATCCTTATCCAAGGACCCCCGGACAGTCGACAAGGGAGCATCGTACCGGACAAAGGCTTATCTGGAAAAGGCGCATAACCAGGATTATTCGGGCCCGTAGGGTAGTCTGGATTATCCTTTTGGCCTTCGAAGCCAAAGACTGGGGTTCAAATCCCCACGGGCCCGCCATCGATCTTGCCCGTCGGCACGAGCCTTGTTGCATCCTTCAACCGGCCCTCGACCTTGGCAGGTCGAACCTGTCAAGGTTCATGACCTTCGTCCAGGCCGCTACGAAGTCCTGGACGAACTTGGCTTCTGAGTCAGTGCATGCATAGACTTCTGCCAGGGCTCGGAGCTGGGAATTTGAGCCGAAGATAAGGTCCACGCGCGTGCCGGTCCACCTGAGCTCGCCCGTCGCACGGTCACGACCCTCGAACACGTCCTTGTCCGTGGAGATCGCACTCCAGGCCGTCCTCATGTCGAGCAGGTTCACGAAGAAGTCATTGGTGAGCGTCTCATGCCTCTTGGTGAAGACGCCGTGCTGGGAATGACCGAAGTTGGCGTTCAGGGCGCGCATGCCACCGATGAGCACCGTCATTTCGGGCGCAGTCAGCGTCAGTAATTGCGCCTTGTCGACCAACAGCTCCTCGG
>DATIXC010000063.1:0-5596 GCA_035518995.1 Methanomassiliicoccales archaeon
CCGCACGGAGAAGTTCAAGGAGGGTTACATCAAGTTCTGCGGTGAGCCCAAGCTCAAGTTCGTCCGCCAGGGTTTCGCGGTAGCCAAGCTGAAGCCTGGCGTGATCGGGGTCAAGGTGGAGATCATGGCCCCGGACGCCCGCCTGCCTGACGAGACCGACGTCATCCCTCCCGAGGAGGCCGTCAAGGTCCTCCCGGAGATGGCCGATAAGATCATGCCCAAGGAGGAGAGCGCGCTGGCCGAGGCCGTGCGCCTGGAGCCGACGGAGGGCGAGCCCGCCAGCGAGACGGCCGAGGAGCCCAAGCCCGAGGAGAAGAAGGAGGGAACGGGCTAATGGCGCTGCTGCGGACCAAGGAGATCAAGGCCATGTCCGCCGAGGACAGGGCCAAGAGGCTGCGCGAGCTCCGCGACGAGCTCATGCACGAGAGAGGAACGGCGGCGATGGGTGGGGCGCCTGCGAACCCTGGCAGGATCAGGGCCATCAGGACCAACATCGCCCGCATACTGACCGTCCAAAGGGAGGAGAAGAAGTAATGGCCGAAATTTGCTCCACGTGTGGACTGCCTAAGGAGCTGTGCATGTGCGAGGAGATCGCGCGTGAGCAGCAGACCGTGAAGATCAGCACCGATTCCCGCCGATATGGCAAGGTGGTGACGATCGTAGAGGGCTTCGACCCCAACGACATCGACATCGACGACCTGGCGCGCAAGCTGAAGACCAAGTGCGCCGCGGGCGGGACAGCCAAGGACGGAAAGATCGAGCTCCAGGGCGATCACAAGAAGAAGGTGCAGAAGGCCCTGGAGGACATGGGCTTCAAGACCGAGGTCAGATGAGGAGCGAATGAGGAAGAGGGATTTCATGCGTCTGGAGTTCATCGGCTTGGAGGTAGAGGTCATCGGTTCCAATCACCCCGGGTACCTAGGGGTCACCGGCACGGTGGTGGACGAGACCAGGAACACCCTGACCGTACGCGCCAAGGGCAAGGAGGTCATGGTGCCCAAGCGGAGGAACGCCTTCCAGTTCACATACGGTGCCGAGAGGTTCGAGGTGCAGGGCACCGAGATCCAGCACCGTCCCGAAGACAGGATCAAGAAAATCAGGTGATTCAATGCAGAACCAGCCCAGAGACATAGGTATCGATGTCAAAGCTCCGGCGGCCGCGTGCCAGGACAAGAACTGCCCCTTCCACGGCAGCCTGTCCGTCCGCGGCCAGCTCATCGACGGCGTGGTCGTCTCCGACAAGATGATGCACACCGCGGTGGTGGAGCGCAACTTCCTGAAGTACGACACGAAGTACGAGAGGTACGTGAAGAAGACCTCGCGCTACTCCGCGCACTGCCCGCCCTGCCTGGAGATTAAGGCCGGGGACATGGTGCGCATGATGGAGTGCCGCCCGTTGAGCAAGACGGTGTCCTTCGTGATCGTTGAGAAGAGGTGAAAGAGATGAAGGGACTAGCGGGAAAACAGACCCGGGGCATCATGACCGGCACCATGCTGGACGTGATCGACAACAGCGGTGCCAAGACCATATCTGTCATCGCAGTTCCTGGCTACCATGGCGTGAACCGGAGGCAGCCCTCCGCGGCCGTGGGCGACATCATCGTCGCCTCGGTCAAGAAGGGCACCCCCGAGATGAGGCGCCAGGTGGTGTACGCCGTCATCGTGAGGCAGAGGAGGCCGTTCCGCCGGCCCGACGGCACGATGGTGACCTTCGAGGACAACGCGGCGGTGGTCACTACGGAAGAGGGCGAGACCAAGGGAACGGACATAAAGGGACCGGTAGCGAGGGAAGCGGCCGAGAGGTGGCCGCGCATCGCCGCCACCGCGTCCATGATCGTGTGAGGTGAAGAACATGGTTAGCAAGCAAGCGAGGAAGCAGCGCAAGAGGCAGTACAACGCGCCGGACCACGTCCGTCGCAAGATGGTGTCCTCCCACCTCAGCGACGATCTGAAGAAGCAGTTCAAGAGGCGCTCCGCCATGGTCGTCAAGGGCGACACCGTGATGGTGCTGCGGGGCGACGAGAAGGTCAGGAACGTCGAGGGGAAGGTGACCGCCATAAACACCAGAACCGGCAAGGTCGTGGTCGAGGGCGTGACCATCGCCAAGGCCGATGGCACCCTCAAGGAGAGGCCGGTGCACGCCTCGAACCTGGTCATCACCAAGCTCAATCTCACCGACCCCTGGCGCAAGGAGAAGCTAGAGGGCGTAAAGGAGGGCTCCGCATGAGCAACGACATGAAGAGACTGATGGCCCCGCGCTCCTGGCCGGTGCCGAGGAAGACCAACTTATGGATCGCCAAGCCTTCCCCCGGCCCCCACGGGGTCGAGGGCAGCATGCCACTGGTGGTCGTGCTACGCGACATGCTGGGCGTGGCCGACACCGCGAAGGAGGTCAAGCGCATCCTGGGCAACCGCGAGGTGCTCGTGGACGGGCGCGTGGTCACCGACACCGGGTTCCCGGTGGGGCTGATGGACGTGGTGTCCATGCCCAAGGTGGACCTGCACTTCCGCATGATGATCGACCGCAACGGCAAGTTCCGCCTGGTCAAGCTGGCCGAGGGCCGGCAGGCCTATAAGCTGTGCCGCATCGAGGGCAAGACCACCGTCCCCGGTGGCAAGACCCAGCTGAACCTGCACGACGGACGCAGCGTCCTGGTGGGCAAGGACAGCTACAAGGTAGGGGACGTGGTGAAGCTGGAGGTGCCCTCGCAGAAGATACTGGACACCTACAAGCTGGCCAAGGGCTCCTACGCCATCATCACCAGCGGCTCCAACGTGGGCGAGCTGGAAGTGATCGAGGAGTACATCGTGCAGAGGACGGTGGCCCCCAACCTGGTCAAGTTCAGGGACGGGAAGCTCACGGTCAAGGACAACGTGTTCGTGGTCGGGTCCAAGGGGCCCGAGGTCGAGCTGCCGGAGGCGAGCATAGTATGAGCGACGTCATGAGGCAGCCGAGCGTGCGAAAGGTCGTCGTCAACATCGGCGTCGGCGACGCGGGCGAGCGCCTGGAGAAGGCGCAGAAGGTCCTGCAGATGATCACGAAGCACAAGCCGAAGGTCACCCACGCCAAGATCACCAACCGGGACCTGGGCGTCCGGCAGGGCATGGCCATCGGATGCAAGGTCACCCTGCGGGGGGACGAGGCGGAGACCTTCCTGCGCAAGGCCCTGGCCACCAGGGAGAAGAAGGTGGCCTGGTACTCCTTCGATCAGGAAGGGAACCTGTCCTTCGGCGTCCCGGACTACACGGACTTCGAGGGCATGAGGTACGACCCTGAGATCGGGATCTTCGGCATGGACGTAAGCGTGGTCATCCAGAGGCCGGGGTACAGGATCTCGCAGCGCCGCATCATGAAGAGGAAGCTGCCCAAGGAGCACCGCATGACGCGGCAAGAGGCGATCGAGTTCATGAGAACCAAGTTCAACGCAGAGGTGGTCGAGTGAAGCCAAAGAAGCAGTTCGGCAGGTCAGTGGGCTGCACCCGCTGCGGTCGGAAGAGGGGTCTGGTGAGGAGGTACGGCATGCACCTGTGCCGCCAGTGCTTCCGCGAGATCGCGCCGCAGATAGGGTTCAAGAAGTACTCGTGAGGTGAAAAAGATGCAGAACGACCCCTTAAACGACGCTATGTCCACGATCAAGAACGCCGCCGTGGTGGGCAAGAACGAGTGCACCATCAAGCCCTCGTCCAAGCTCATCGGCCGCGTGCTCAAGGTGATGCAGGAGTCCGGCTACATCGACCAGTTCGAGTTCGTAGAGGACGGGAAGGCGGGCAGGTTCAAGGTGATGCTGGAGGGCAGGATCAACAACTGCGGCGTCATCAAGCCCCGCTACGCAGTGAAGAAGACCGACCTGGAGAAGTGGGAGTCGAGGTACCTGCCGGCGCAGGACTTCGGCGTGCTGATCCTGACCACCACCGCTGGTGTCATATCGCACACCAAGGCCAAGGAGCTGGGAGTGGGCGGCAAGCTGCTCGCCTACGTCTACTGAGGGATGAGACATGACCATCAGCGGAGTCATTGAGGAGAAGGTGACCATACCCCCAGGGGTCAAGGTCGCCATCAAGGGAGCGGAGGTCAGCGTGTCCGGGAAGGCCGGGCAGCTCAAGCGCACCTTCGAGAGCCCCAGGGTTAGGGTCAGGGCCGAGGCGGACCACGTCATCGTCAGCTGCGAGTACCCCAAGGTGAAGGAGAAGGCGCTGGTCGGGACGTTCGCTTCGCACATCCAGAACATGATCGACGGGGTGCAGGGCGGGTTCGAGTACCACATGAAGGTGGTCTACTCGCACTTCCCCATGAAGGCCTCGGTGAAGGGCGAGAAGTTCGTCATCGAGAACTTCCTGGGCGAGAAGTCGCCCCGCTACGCCGACATCCTTGGGCAGACCAAGGTCACGGTGAAGGGCGCGGAGGTCGTCGTCTCCGGCGTCGACCTCGAGGCCGCGGCCCAGACGGCGGCGAACATCGAGCGCGCCTGCCGCATCAAGGGCTACGACCCGCGTGTCTTCCAGGACGGCATCTACATCACCGAGAAGGCCAAGAAGGTGAAAGCATGAGCCCGGCCAAGAAGCAGATCAAGGAGATCTCCGACCTCCCCTACTACAAGGAGGAGTACGGCGCTCAGCTCGATGCCATGGGCATCCACGACCTCGAGGAGCTGCTGGACGCCCTCAACGACGAGGAGCAGTTCAAGAAGATCGTAGACGACCTCAAGGGGATAGGCGAGAAGAAGGCCGACCACTGGATCGAGCTCATCGAGGAGTCCCTGGCCGAGGGAGCGGAGAGCAACCCCGCCCCTGAGCCGGAGGCCAAGACCGAGGCCGAGCCGGAAAAGAAGGAGGCGCCGACCGCCGAGGAGGTCGAGACCAAGATCGAGGAGGTGGTGGTCGAGGAGGAGGGCGAGTACGTGGCCGAGAGGAAGCCCGAGCTCACCCCAGAGAAGAAGGACGCGCTGGCCAAGCGCGCGGAGATCGCCTCCCGCAGGCCGCACTTCAAGAGGGCGGAGTGGTTCCGCTTCAAGAGGCTGGGGGAGTCCTGGCACAAGCCGCGGGGCATACACAACAAGATGCGCCGCCACTACGGCTACCGCCCCCCGATGGTCTCCATCGGGTACCGCGGGCCGAAGGAGGTGCGCGGCTACCACTCGTCCGGCTTCCAGGAGGTGCTGGTGCACAACCCCTCCCAGCTGGAAAAGGTCGACGCCAAGACCCAGGCGGTGCGCGTGGGCGGGGGCGTGGGCTACAGGAAGAGGCTCGCCATCGAGAAGCGCGCTGACGAGCTGGGCATACGAGTTCTCAACAGGACGGGATAGAACATGGATCTGAAGAACCAGAAGAGAATGGCGGCCGAGATCCTCAAGTGCGGCGAGTCCAGGGTCTGGATAGACCCCAACCGCATCGAGGACGCCGCGGACGCCATCACTCGAGCGGACATCAGGACCGCTATCGAGTCCGGGACCATACGCGCGCTCCCCAAGCAGGGCATATCCCGTGGCAGGACCAGGTACAAGCTGGACCAGCGGAGAAAGGGGAGAAGGCGCGGACCGGGGAGCAGGAAGGGCACGTCCGGGGCCAGGACGCCGACCAAGGCGGACTGGATCCAGAC
>DATIXC010000064.1:0-7103 GCA_035518995.1 Methanomassiliicoccales archaeon
GGCGGTCCACGACTGCACCCACAACTGCGTCTTCTGTTGGCGCGTCCGCGGTTTCGAGACGGCCGATAGGGAGTGGGAAGAGCCCCGGGAGATGCTGGAGGAGCTCATCGAGCACCAGCGCAAGCTCATCACCGGGTTCCCTGGCGACCCTCGCTGCGACATGGCCAAGTACAAGGAGGCCAAGGACCCTAAGCACGTCGCCATCTCCCTGGCCGGGGAGCCGACCCTCTACCCCTACCTGGGCGATTTCATCGAGGAGTGCCACAGGCGAGGCATGACCACCTTCCTGGTGACCAACGGCACCATGCCCGAGGTCCTGGAGAGGCTGGACCCCCTGCCCTCCCAGTTGTACGTGACGGTCGCGGCCCCCAACAAGTACGTCTACAAGGATGTCTGCCAGCCTCGTATATCCGATGGCTGGGAGAGACTGATGCGCACCCTGGACCTGCTGCCCTCATTGGCGACGAGGACGGTCATAAGGCACACCCTGGTCCGGGAGTACAACCTGGGTTGGGAGGAGGAGTACGCCAAGCTGGACGAGAGGGCCGATCCCACCTTCATCGAGCCCAAGGGCTTCGTCTTCGTGGGCGACGCCCGCCAGAGGATGAGCATCGACAACATGCCCCCGCACCAGGAGGTCGCGGAGTTCGGGATGAGGCTGGCCTTGCTGCTGGGGCTCAGCCTGCTCAAGGAGAGGACGGACAGCCGGGTGGTGCTCCTGGGCGAGGAAGGGGCGACGACCGAGCTCAAGTTCGACTAGCGCCGATCGGACATTATCTGGGCGTCAGCGCATGCGTATGGTCTCGAGGTTCATCGGCGCCCTGGTCTCGATGTTGAACTTCTTATAGAGAGCGGAGGCCAGGTCGGTGCACTTGTGCTCCTCCCCGTGGCCGATGATGATCCTCTCTGGCTTGGGCTCCAGGGTGGCGATGTAGTTGATGAGCTGCCTGCGGTCTGAGTGACCGGAGAAGCCGTCCACGTTCTCCACGTTCATGCGTATCGGGATGGAGACCTGCTGCTTCTTCTCCATGATGTTGATCTCGTTGGCGCCCTTCTGGATTCTGCGGCCCAGCGTGCCCTCGGCCTGGTAGCCCACGAAGACCAGGGTGTTGGCGGGGTTGGTGGCCCAGGCCTTGACGTACTCGATGACCGGCCCCCCGCTCATCATGCCGCTGGTGGCCAGCACGATGCACGGGCTGGGATCGTTGCAGATGTTCTCGCGCATCTCCTTGCTGTCCACCCTCTTGAAGATGTCCGAGAGGAAGGGATTCTGCCCCATCTGGAATATCTGGGTGCGCAGCTGCGAGTTGAGGTACTCGGGGTAGGCGGTGTGGATTGCCGTGGCCTCCCATATCATGCCATCGAGGTAGATGGGCAGCTTCTCTATCTTCCCGGTCCTGATGAGCTCCTCCATCACCAGCATGACCTCCTGCGAGCGGCCGACGGCGAAAACCGGAACCACGAGCTTGCCCCGGTTCTGCAAAGTGCGCTCCACGATGGACTTGAGCTGGTTGGCCGCGTCCGTCCTGGAGGGCTGGATGTCATGGTAGCCTCCATAGGTCGACTCGATGACCAGGGTCTCCAGGCGCGGGTACTTGTTCACGGTCGCGTTGAAGAGCCAGGTGCGCTCGAACTTCATGTCGCCGGTGAAGGCGATGTTGTAGAGGCCGTCTCCCACATGGAAGTGGCAGACGGCCGAGCCGAGGATGTGGCCGGCGTTCTGGAACGTCAGCCTGACGTCCGGGGCGATGTCCGTGGTCTCCCCGTATTTCAGAGTGATGCAGTGGGTGACGGCCTCGCGCACATGGGCAGACGAGTATGGCGGTTTCTTGGGACCGGAGTCGTCGTCGTGGTCCTTCTTGTCGTCCTCGTCCTTCACGTTGCGGACCTTGATGGAGTCCAGGAGGATAAGGGCCATGAGGTCGCGGGTCGGGGGGGTCAGGTAGATCGGGCCCTTGTAGCCGTACTTGAACAGGACCGGGAGCATCCCGCAGTGGTCGAAGTGAGCATGGGTAACCACCACCGCGTCGATGGAGTCCAGGGGCATGAGCTCAGGGGCGCTGAAGTAGGGATGCATGTCCGTGCTCGTGGGGTCGGCACCGCAATCGATGAGGATCTTCGAGTCGCGGGTGGACAGCAAGGTGCAGCTGCGGCCGACCTCGCGGAACCCTCCCAAAGCGGTCATGCGAAGCCAGCTCTCCCCTCCCTCCAGCTTGGGACGGAAGAGGCGCTTGCCCACCTTCCTGAGGAAGTCCTTGCGGTCGTCCTGCACCTGGCGCAGGTACTTGCGGATGTCGGAGACGGTCTTGGACGGGATGGGGGGAGCGCGGACCACCTTGGGGGCCCAGCCCACCTCCTTCTTGATCTCGTTGAGCACCGCCCCCTGCTTCCCTATCACCAGGCCAGGGGCCATGGCCTCGATGGTGACCTCGCCCGTGTCCTGCTCGAAGTATATGTCGGTGATCTCCGCCTCCACTGGTATGATCTCGCGGATGCGCTTCTCCACCGCCTCGGGGTCGGCCAGAGTGCTCGGGTCGGGCCGGATGGCCACACGGCGCCGCAGGCCCTGGGCCAGCTGCCTCACGATATCGTTGTTGGACGCGAAGGCCTCCATATCCTGGGTGTAGATGACCACCACCGGTCCCTCGAAATCGATGGAGGTGATGTTGACGCTGGATGGCACTATCTTGCGCACCTGCTCTCTTGCCTCGTCTAGGATTCTATCTGCGCTCATGAACCTTTCACACTTCGCGTTCCTTTTTCCTAAATTGATGGAGATGGACAATGAGGGAATGAGGTTTGGAAGGGGTTTACCGCGTTTTTGGGTAGTCTATCCCCAATTTGGTGGCCTTCTTGCGGATCTCGTCGTCGTTGAGCTCCCTATAGCCATCCTTGTTGATGCAGACGACGGCCATGCCGTCGCCCGATGCGGAGTCGCGCTTCATGGCGGCGTTCAGCGCCCTGATGGCCAGGTCGACGCTCTGGTCCATGGTCATGCCCTTCTCGTAATTGTCCTCCAGGACACCGTAGGCGAAGAGGGAGCCGGAGCCGACGGTCACATAGTCGTCCCTGATTGATCCGCCCGCCGCGTCCAGGGAGTACACGTGGCCACCGGACTTGTCCACGCCGCCCATGATCAGGCCGACGTAGTAGAAGCCCATGGAGCCTCCCCCGCGATGGAGGATGTTGGAAAGCAAGGTGGAAGCGGACTTCACGCTGATGCTCACCCCGCGCTTCAGGCGGTAGAGCTCGACCTCCGCCTTGATGTAGCGCGCCAGCAGCTGGGCGTCGCCGACCAGGCCGGCGGTGGTCAGGCCGAGGTTCTCATCGATCCTGTAGACCTTCTGGACGTCCTTGTGCGCGATGACATTTCCCATCGTGGCCCTTCTCTCGGAGGCCAGGACTACGCCTTCCTTGTTGACGAGGCCGATTGTGGTTGTTCCTGTTTTTAATTGTTGGTCAGACGTCATTCCATCACACCCGTACAAAACATGCCGAAAAGATGGATATGTTAATCGACACATCGCAAATAAAAGTTATGATATAAATAGGTTTCCTATCTGGATTCAGCCTCCATCATATCGGTCATTTGGTGTCATGGCGGTCGGTCGGCGGGCTTATGCTCCTGGTGTCCCTGATGTTGATGGCGATGAGGTGGATCAGGAAGGCGATAGACACACCGGCCAAAGCGCCGGTCACGAGGCGCATGGGATTGGTTGATTCGTAGTCAGTAAGGAGCTGTATCCCGCCGTCCATGGCCATCGGTACCAGGCCTAGGATGACGAGCAGGAGAGGGGGGCGGACCTTGATGACGAAGGCCAAAGCCAGCCCGAGGACCATCCCGATGAAGATGCCCAGGTCGCGGGCGCAGAAGGGCAGCTGGTTCCCGTTGAGGTAATAGGAGCGCGAGGCCAGCTGATGGCAGTTGGCGTCACCCAGCCAGTAAATGGCTGCGGCGAAGGGGTTCATCTTCTCTATCTGGTCCATGTTGTCGATGCTGCTGACCTTCCCTGAGAGGTCGGTCACGCTGCCCGCAGGCAAGGTGAAGGGTGCGACCAGGACCCACAGCAGCCAGAAGGTGAAGAATATAAGGACTGGAGCCTCCGCCCTCTGGAGAGATGTCAACCTACTGTGCATCGACCAAGCCACCAAATCGCCAACATATCAATGTTATGCTGCTTTAGGGCTGGGTCCGCGAATGATAGTCTACTGCAAAAGGTGATATGATGCCTTGCTCATTTGTGCAAGCATGGTGAACTTGCCTGAGGAGCTCAAGCTCCTGAAGAAGTTCCACGGGCACCTCGGGCCGTACGTGGTGGTCGGCTACCGGATGGGTGCGCTTGCCAGGGAAAGGCTGGTGGGAAGGCTCAAGGCCGTCTGCTTCACCGGTTCCAAGACCCCCCTCTCCTGCATCATCGACGGCGTCCAGTTCTCGTCCTCGTGCACCTTGGGAAAGGGGAACATCACCGTCGTCGAGTCCGGTGATGCCAAGGTGCAGTTCCTTGACGAGAAGCACCTCATGGAGATAAGCCTGCTCGAGGATGTCAGGTCGGCCATCGAGAAGGGCATGAGCCACGATACCGAGGAGTTCCTCGCTATCACCATCTTCAACGAGGCCGAGGCCGAGCTGTTCCACGTCACCACCATTGAGCGAAGCCCGCACGAGATAAGAGTGAAACTGAAGTGAAGGCCAGGACCGCCAAGGGCATGCGCAGCGCGAACGATCTTGCGAGCTGGCCCCATCCCTTGTTCTCGACGATGAAGGTGGTGAGGTAGGTCACCACGAAAGCTAGCTCGATCACATAAATGCCAGCGACGAGGGTCACCCATCCCGTGGCCTCCATGTCCCCGGAGAAGGAGGCGGTGAGGCTGAAGAGGCCGACGGTGACACCCAACACGATGGGCGCGAAGACCAGGCTGGTGGATCGCATCATGTCCACTACGCCCCTCATCCTCTCCTTTATCCCGTCCTCGCACTGCTTTATCTGACCGAGGCTCTTGGCCAGCCTCACCGCTATCCTGCCGGCCGCGGCGGCGTCGCCCATCGCGCACCTCGCCACCGTCCTGAACGCCTCCGCCAACAGGGGCCTCCTTGTCAATGGTTCGAACTCATGAAACGCCTCATCCAGGGGCACGCGGGCCAAGCTGGACCTGTGGAGCACTAAGGAGCACCATTCAGCGAACTGGTCCTTGTGCTGGACCTCGGCGGCCTCGGTCACGGCCTTCTCGAGGCTGGTCCCCGTGGAGAGGCGGTTCCCCAGCTGGTAGAGGCCGAGGA
This sequence comes from Methanomassiliicoccales archaeon, assembly GCA_035518995.1. Classification (GTDB taxonomy): domain Archaea; phylum Thermoplasmatota; class Thermoplasmata; order Methanomassiliicoccales; family UBA472; genus JAJRAN01. Next base: position 5,279 of record DATIXC010000064.1, read on the forward strand.
TGAAGTCCCCCTCCGCCCCGTCCACCTCCTTAAGCCCTCGATTGCTCCTCGACAGAAGGATCAAGGAGGGCGGGGCGGCCACCAGCGCCAGGGTGAGGTAGGGTTGGTCCGCCACCTGGACCATCAAGGAGTATACCACCAGCGCGAACAGCCACAGCGGCCACGGCCATGCGCTCTTCGCATCCACGCTGATTCTGATCGGGGCCAAATCCGCCAACGGGCTTGCGGCTAGGAGGGACGACGAATAGGCCAGGCAGCTCATTGGGATGACGACTAAGATCAGGAACGCCATGGGAGCGAGCGGGGCAGCCGAAGACCCCATGACCACGGCATCGCCAGGGATCGGGCTGGTCATGGCGAACAGGGGCACGATGGAGAGCAGCATTATGGGGAGGAGGATCCCCAGTGCGAATATCACCATCACTGGTGTGCTCAGGCCAGCCACGTACCGGTCGGCCGCGTCCTTGAGGCCTTGGACTGAGATTTCGTGCGCCTTCTCCATCAATTGCTCCATCCCCTCTTTGCTCGGCTCGTGGGAGGAAGCGGTGAAGAGGTGCAAGGACTGCCTCAGGGCATGGTTGTACTGGCCCAAGGAACTGGCGAGATCCGCGAGTGCGGATTCCACGTCCTGCTGGGAACGCGTGAGGACTTCCCAGCTTGCCTTGGCCAGCCTCTTTCCCAATGGGTTCCTGCTGGAACGCGAAGCGAAGAGGACAGCCCTCTCGATGGAGGGGGAGACGATCATGCTCATGGCCATGGCCCCGATGACCGACGGCGCGTACCTGAGGTAGGAGAGGGATTCGCGCTTGGCCATGCGGGCGGGCCGGTTGGAGGCCCAGGAAGAAGCGATGAATGGCGCCACCAAGGCCACCACCATCCCCGCAAGGGCCTCCATGGTCCCGAGCCAAAGCATCAGGGCAATGGAGGCCAACGATCCCATGACGGCGACGAGAAGAAAGAGCGACCAGGCGCTGCTCATGACGTCCTCAGCATCTACGGAGTTCCTCGCCATCCAGTCCCGTGCAGATGGATCCGCAGAAGGGCGCAGCGCCGGCTCGAGGCAAGCAGGCATCGGAGGGATTCGCAGCCATTTCGTCGCGCTCAAGCCCTATCCCCCTGGCCTTTCAAAAGCTGGCGCTGGAAGCTTGCGACGATCTCATCGTAATCCTGCTGGCCAGCTTCCATCCTCTCCCAGAAATAGGAGTTCGCGCGGGATGTCCAGTAGGGCGAGAGGTACTCCTGCCCCTTCTCCCGGGCGCATCGCAGCAGGACCTCCCGCATGACCGCCCTGGCCTGGATGTTGCGCAAGACCTCGTCGTTGGCCATCCCCCAGGACCTGGCGATTCTGGCGATGAGTTGGGAGGACTTGATGAGGTCGTCGTAGGGGGACTCCGCCTCGTGGTCCACCAGGGGATGGAAGGTCCCGGCGGGTCGTCTGGCCTCGGCCAGCTCGACCACTCTCCTGACCGGCCGCTGCGAACCTTTTGGCCTCACCAGCCCCAAGGTCAGGATGGCATCGGTCGCCATGAAGGCCTCCGGGTCGATGCGCATGTCGTGGACCACGCGCTCGAAGACCGAGCGAGAGCTTTCGCCATGTATCGTCCCCATCACGCTCGAGCCAGCCTTGCCGGTCCGCATGCTTTCATAAAGGACCTGGGCCTCGCGGCCCCTCACCTCCCCGAGGATGATGGCGGACTCGCCCATGCGCAGCGAGACCCGCAGCGCCTCCTCCGCCCTCTCCCCCTCGTCCCTCGCCCGATTCTCGATCAGAAGCGATTGCACCTTGTAGCCGAGGGACTGCATCGTCCTAACCGGGAGCTCTGAG
>DATIXC010000065.1:0-8305 GCA_035518995.1 Methanomassiliicoccales archaeon
GCCACGGAGGAGGGCCCTGGCAAAGGCACGATCCTCGAGGTAAAGGAGGAGAAGGGCCTGGGGCCCAGCATCGACGTCATCGTTTACTCCGGCATGTTAAAGAAAGGGGACATGGTGGTCCTCGGGACTCGGAACACTCCCTTGGTGACGAAGATCAAGGCCATCCTGAAGCCGAGGCCGTTGGACGAGATCCGCGACCCGCGCGACAAGTTCGACTCGGTCGACGAGGTCACGGCCGCGGCGGGGGTGAAGCTGCTCTGCCAGAGCCTTGAAGGTGTGATGGCCGGGGCGCCTCTGCGCGTCCTGAAGGGCAACAAGGCCGCCATCTTCGAGGAGATCGCCAAGGAGGTCACCGTGAACATCGAGACCGCCGAGGACGGGTTGTTCATCAAGGCGGACGCGATCGGCTCGCTGGAGGCCCTGGCCTTCGAATGCGCCAAGGCGGAGATTCCCATCCACAAATTCGAGGTGGGGGACGTATCCCGCCGCGACCTGGTGGAAGCTTCCTCTTATAACAACGAGCTGCATCGCGCCATCCTGGGCTTCAGCGTGGACGTACTTCCTGACGCCAAGGACGTGCAAGGCAACTATCCGGTAAAGGTGTTCCTTGGGGACGTGGTGTACGGTGTAATCGACAGTTACAGGGCTTGGGTGGAGGAGGAGAAGCGCAAGGCGGAGGCGGCCAAGCGTTCCCTCGTGGCCTTCCCTGGAAAGGTCAAGATCCTCCCCAACTGCGTCTTCCGGGTCAGCAAGCCGGCGATCGTCGGGGTCAGGGTCCTGGGCGGCCGGATACGCACTGGCCAGCCCCTGATAGACAAGGAGGGCAACGACATCGGAAAGATTCGGTCTATCCGATCGGGCGAGGAGGCGCAGAAAGAGGCGATCGCCGGGCAGGAGATCGCCATCGCCATCGAGGGGCCGACCGTGGGAAGGCAGATCGAAGTCGAGGACGTGCTCTGGGTGGACATCCTGGAGAGCGAGGTCCAGGGCATCTCGGACTACGACCTGAACACCGACGAGCGGATGGTCCTTGACGAGCTCATCGAGATCAAGCGCAAGAAGGACAAGTTTTGGGGAATGTGATTCACCCTGTGCCTATCCAGCGCTACGGAACGAAGAGAAAGTTCTTGAATTGCCACACATCCTCATCAGGTTGGTTGGCGAGATTCTCTCTGAAGTAGACCCTTTTGTTCTTGAGCGGGGTCCAGTCCGACGGCACGGACAGGAACCCCCCCAGATACGGTTTGGCGATTTTGAGCACGAAGTCGTGGGGCAGGTCCTCGGGGATGCATAGTCCCTTGCGAGGGTTCCTCATCATCCACATGATTGCAGATACCACGCCTAGTGCCACCTGAACGGTGGTGGCGTTCTGTCCAGGAGCGAGCTTCCTGGCCTCCTCGATGGTGAGGATGCTCCCGCACCACCAAGAGCCGTACTCATGCCCCATTAGGAGAGCACCGAGCACGTCAGCCCCGGAAACAATCTCCCCTTCGCTCAGGATCCTGAGGGTCGGCTGCAACTCATAGTTCCTGCCCCTCAGCTCGTGAAGGGAAGAGATAGTCTCATTGCAGGGCATGTAGGCATAGTTGACGGTCGGCCGATAAATGGCCTCCCCCTTGCGCAGCACGGTGAACTTATCGGATAGCCCGAAGGCCTCGCCATGCCTGATTACCATCCCGATTATCTCGCAGTTCGGGACCCAGGACCTCACCCAGGTGTTCATGCCCATCTGGGCGAGCATAATCTGGTTCCTGGGCCCGATGGGCGGCACGTACGCCAACGGTGGCAAGGTTTTCTCGTGGGTACCCCAGCCAATCTCCGCAGGAGCCGTGCCCTCCTCCCTCAGTCCCTCGATGCTCCATGTCCCCACGAACTCGTCGACCTTCTTGGGGTTGTTGGTGATCTGAGTGTCCCTCTCGGAACAGTGGATGACCTTCACTCCAAGGGTCATGGACAGCTTGGCGAATTTCCTCCTTTTTATTAGTGACCTAAGGCGCTTAGCATCTTTTTCGGTCACTATTTTGTCCTCAATCAGCTTGTTGGAAATGTCGACAAGGGCTTGCTTGACGAAATGGGATATTAGGCCTGGATTGGCGCCATGGTCGATGACCGCGGTCGCCCCAGCGTCCCATTCCTTGGTCATCTCTCTCAGGCGCATCTGCCTAGAGTAGAGCGACTTCTCGACAGGGCTCTTGGTTTCGATCTCACTCAGCGAGTCCCAGACCTCCACAGATGTGTTTACGAACAAGACCTCGTGCTCGTGGCACCATTTGATTAAAGCACAAGTATCGATGTTCCAGGCCAGGTCGATGAGGAGCCCACCTGGCGACAAGTGTTCGGAGAGAACGGGATCGAGGTTCTCGATACTAATCCTCTCTTGGCGATACTTGATTCCTTGGCGGATCCATTCCTCTAATGCAGAACCCTTGTCCTCGAAATCGATTATGGTGATGTTCTCATACGGTATCTTAACGTGCTCGAGCAGAATGGGCAACATGCATCGTGATACGGAGCCATATCCAATCACTAGCACCCGGCCATCGAACTTCATTGATTAATCTCTTTGAGCGACAAGCTCAAAAACAGAATATCATAACTGGATAGATGATATTTCCTATCGGGGCATTGTCGCAAGTTGGAGCGGACATTGGTCGTTCCCCGTTGGTAGACTAGATTGGGAACAGTGTATGACCTAGTAAGGGATTTTCGGGCACATTAAAAATCAAAGACAATCCACGGCCGGCGCTTTCCCTGGGATAGGCCTAAGCTCAGCCTGGCCTTGATGAATCATTCGATGTAGAGTCTCAGGATCGGAATGCCACCGAATACTCCATATCCCGGGCTCCAAAATACTTTCGGCAGAACTCCGCAGTCTTCTTGGGTGGATATTCCTTGCATGAGAAAACATCGATGAACGCGCGCTCGGTATCCTCGGCGAAGTGCCCGGAGACCAAGGAGGTCTCAATTAGCTGGGCGAGGGAATAACCCTGCACCCTTGGGTCGGCTCCGAAGCGTACCACGATGGGATCACCGAACCGCTTCATTTTGATGTAGTCGCAGAGTTCGATTGAGAACTTGGTTATCACTTCTTTGCTACGGATCCTCTTGGGATCACAATCTTTCAGGTCGATTGAGGTGAGGAGGCCCCATTCACCGCCCTCCTTGAACCTGTCGATGCATTCCTTATCGCTCAAGCACTTACCTGCATGCGGACTCATACTGTACATTGCTTTCTATCACCATCCCAGGATACTATAGGTGGTCATGTGCAATCTCAGTATTTGAAACTGATTCCAGGTTGAGAAAAATAATCATTGAATGCGCATCAAGGACTGAGACATTGCGCATCGATCCCCCGCAATGCGGTCCTTCTTCAATCGATTGTCGCACGCACGACGGATTGAATATGAAAGAAGGTTCGGGCTCCGCTTAGGTATCAATTGGCCATCGGGGGTTCGGTGGTCGGGCTCAAGGTAGACGTGGAGGGCGCGCTCTGGCCCGACATTATGGAGCGAGGCACGGTCCATCATCAACGAGGACCTGATTGCGTACGAGAAGATAATGCTGGAAGAGCTGATCGACAACAAGGACAAGAACGACAAGTCCAAGGGATTCTGTTCGCAATCAACCATGAGGAACGTTTTTTTCAATCGAGCATCGCATCAATATATCTGGCTCACAGAACATCGCACTCAGGGATATGAAAAATGAATCTTGTTGGGATCAATTCCCTGCTATTTTGACGCAAGGGCCTCCTCAATAGTTTCATTGAAGTTATTCCTTCCAACTAAATCCACGAGGCCCTGCTTCTCCATGTCCCTCATGGTCAGGCTATGCACACCCACAAGAATCACCCTGATTCCCAAGGCCTTCGCTTCCTTGATCACCTTCTCTAGGGCGCGACCTGAGCTGATGTCTAGCATTCTCGTGTGGGTCTCCATATCCACTATCAATAATTCGGGTCTGGGCTCTTCCCTTATCAATCCCAGCAGATAGGATTTGACGACAGGGGCGTTGGCATAGAAGATCACAGTGTCAAGGCGGAATATCTTGATGCCCTCGATTTCCTTGGCTTCGGGGTGCATCGCGATGGTCTTGTATCGGCCTTCAGGTGTTCTGCCCAGCACCGAACCGTGCTGCCGACTCACTCTCCATATCAACAAGCCTAGGGCGAAAATGATTGCTAGCAAGAGGCCGACCAGCACTTCGAAAATGAGCACACCGAAAAGGGCCAGCATCGCGAAGTAGAAGTCGATTCGCTGCACCTTGTAGTAGTTTGCCATCAACCTGAACTTCAATGCGCCGCTGACCGCGAAGATGACGATGACGCCAAGAATGAACTCTGGAATATAGTAGAACACGCTGGTCAGGAACAGGAGAGTCGCTAATACCATCAGCCCGGCGACGATCAGCGTCATCTGGGACTTTGAGCCACTATTATTCCCTACATGGGAGGCCGACATGCTGACACCAGTACCTATCCCTTGCACAAGGCTGGAGCCGATGTTGGTCGCCGCCACCGCTATGAGCTCCTGATTGGGGTCGACCTCCTCGTTATGCTCCTCGGCGATCTCATCCCCGATGGCCACGGATTCCGAGAAACAGACAAAGGCGATACCTATGGCCGCAGGGAGCACCAAATAGACAAGCTCGGGGTTGAATTCCGGGATAACGATTGAAGGCAGGCCCGCAGGGATTGATCCCACCAGCGCGATGCCCAAGCTTTCCCAATCGAAGATGTAGGCGGCAGCAAGGCCTATGATGAATAGCAGAAGCACGGCAGGCAATTTCTTGAAGCGCTTCTCAAGGACGTACAGTATGGCTACGGCAATGATCGAAAAGACCAGGGTGACTAGGCTAATCTGACCAAGCTCCGTGATGATGTGCCAAAGCTGCTCGAAGAAGTTACCTTGCCCCCTTTCCACCCCTATAAGCTTGGGGACCTGGCCTATGATGATCGTCAGGGCGAGGCCGAATAGGAAACCTTTCATGACCGGATAGGAGATGAAATTCGCTAATAGCCCTAGGCGCAGGATTGCCATGACCAGGAGGATGAGCCCAGTGAGAAGGGTAATCGTTACGACAGCCTCTAGGACATCCTCGTAAGCGGTGAGCGCCAAGGTGGCGATTGCGGTTGCTGTAAGCAAGGCCATGGCGCTCGGGACGTTGACCACGGACCGATGCCCGGAGCCGAAGACGGCGTACAGGAAGAGCGCGATGAGCACAGCGTAGAGACCATGCTGCGGCTCCACTCCCGCCACGCCAGCGATCCCCATCGATTCCGGGATTATCAGGCCGGCCACCGCTATTCCTGCGATAACATCGAAACGGATGTCCTTCCAATCGTAGTGCGGCAGCCAAGATAGGATGGGAAGCAACTTCTTGATTCCTCGTCCAATCCCCTTCGCTTTGGCCGGCTTCTCCATAAAGATTACCTTAGACACGCGCATGAAACTGGTATTCTTACGCCCCTCTCTTTCAGAGGCGTCGCGCTCCTTCTCGGTTCTTACCAGATTCGTTCCTAGAAGAGCGGGTCACCATAAAGCGTCATGGTCATGCTACATCAAATAGTTCAACCACGAAGGTGGCGCCGGCTCTCCAGATACTGGCTCTCTCAATCCTTTCAATGAATGCATCCTTACGTCGATAGTCAAACAATAAGAACAAGGAGGTACCACTAGCACCTCGATGAGAGGCTCCATCCGAGTAGGCCGGATATTGGGTGTCCCGATCTTCCTCCATTTCACGCTCTTATTCATTATGCTTCTATTCGCCTACGTCTTCGGCTTCACCTCTGGCAGCATATTCGGCTTTGAGCTGGGCTATGGCCAGCTTCCTCTCGATTGGCCTTGGCTCCTGTTGCTCGGGGCCATAGCGGCCGTGCTCTTCTTCGCCTCTGTCCTCGTCCATGAGCTGGCGCACTCCTATTACGCGATCAGGAGAGGGTACGTGATCTCCGGGATCACGCTCTTCATATTCGGCGGGGTCTCGCAGATCGAGAAGGCGCCGGAGAACGCCCCCGGAGAAGGGGTGATGGCCTTCGTAGGGCCGCTCACGAGCCTCGTGATCGGGGCGGTGACCTTGCCGATCTACCTGCTTATCCAAGATGCCTCCGGAAACGTCGCGCTGCAGGCGGCGGCAATCACCGTGAGCATCGTCTCCTTCTACAACCTGTTCCTGGGCGCGTTCAACCTCATACCCGCGTTCCCTATGGATGGGGGGAGAGTGCTCCGGGCCTATCTGGCCAAGAGGATGAGCTTCCTGAGGGCCACGGAGCTGGCGGCGAACATAGGCAGGGTGGCCGCCGTCGTCCTGGCGGTGGTGGGGATCCTCTTCTCCATCTTCCTGGCGTTCGTTGCCATCTTCATCTACATCGCCGCTGGCGAGGAGCTCAGGGAGACCAGGATCCATGAGGCCCTGAAGGGCATCAAGGCGAGGGACATCATGACGAGGAATTATTCCACCGTTACGTCCCAGGACACAGTGGCGACGGTGCTGGCCAAGATGATCGGCGAGAAGCGCACAGCGTTCCCCGTCGTCGATGGACAGGACTTGGTCGGTCTCGTGACGACCGACGAGGTCGGCAGGGTGGCGGAGAAGGACCGGCCCATCACCCTAGTTGCAAGGATCATGTCATCTCCAGTCCAAGGGGTCTCGCCAGAGACGGAGGCCACGGACGTGGTGGAGAGGATGTCGGCCAGCAAATCGTTCAACGTCCCGGTCATGGAGGACGGCAACCTGGTCGGGTTCATAACCCAGGCGGACATCGCCAGGACGGTGCAGATTGCCATTGAGACCGGCCGGGGCAGGGGCTCGCGGCCGTCGCCAGGTGCGAATAAGCCGTAGCGATATTGACCGATCGCCCCCTGTTAGTTAGATCAGTGCATAGGTCGTCCAGAGCTGACCGGCATCAAATTGTCAAGCCTTTCTCCGCTTGTAGGCGCTCTTGGCGAGGGCATCCGGATTGTAAATCTCCTCGGCCTCCTGTGATGTCAGGTAGCCTCTCTCTACGGCTATTTCCTTGACTGGACGCCCTGATCGCATGGATTCCTTGGCGACCTCTGCACCTTTCTGATAGCCGATCCTCTTATCCAGGAAAGTGGCGAGGATGGGATTGAGCTCCAGATGGTCCTTGCATCTCCCCTCGTTCCCCTTGATGCCCTTGATGCAGGATGATACGTAAACAGGGAGGAAGTTGATGAGCATCCTTAGCGACGAAAGGATGTCATGGGTCATGAGCGGGGTCATGACGTTGAGCTCCAATTGGCCAGCCTGTCCCGCCATCGAAACGGCCAGGTCGTTGCCGATGATCTGGAAGCAGATCATGTCCATGCACTCTGGAATCGACGGATTCACCTTGCCCGGCATGATGCTGCTTCCTGGCTGGACGGCGGGCAGCTCGATCTCACCCAGACCGGACACTGGCCCCGAGCCAAGGAGCCTGAGGTCGTTGCTGATGCGGACGAGCTCGACCGCCAGCTCCCTCAGCGCCCCTGAGAAGGCGACCAGCGCCGCACGGCTCTGGAGCGCTTCGTAGCTGTCCGATGCCTCGAAGAGCCTCCACCCGGTCATAACCGCCAGCTTGGAAACGGTCCTGATGCGGAATTGGGGATGCGCCCCGGCCCCGGAGCCGACCGCCGTGCCTCCTAGCGGGAGCTCCATGAGGCCGGTCCTCCGCTGCTGCACCCTCTTCCTTGCCCTACGTACGGCAGTTGCATAGGCCAGGAACTCCTGTCCTAGGGTGACCGGCAGGGCGTCCATGAGATGGGTCCTTCCGGTCTTGACCGTCCAGGACATCTCCTTTCCCTTATCCTCAAGGGCGAGGACCAGGTCCTCAAGGTCCTCGAGGAGGGCCTCGGAGAGCAGCAGGATGGCCATGTGCGAGGCGGTGGGAAAGGTGTCGTTGGTGGATTGGCCCATGTTCACGTGGTCGTTGGGGCTGAGCCGGTCGTAATCGCCCTTTCCCGCCCCCAAGCTCTCCAAGGCGATGTTGGCCAGTACCTCGTTCACGTTCATGTTGAAGGAGGTCCCTGCCCCTGCCTGGAACACGTCTACCACGAACTGGTCCAAGTGCTCGCCCTTCAGAACGACGTCCGCGGCCTTGACTATCGCCCTTCCGCGCTCCCGGTCAAGGACCCCCAGCTCCATATTGGCCTTGGCGGCCGACTTCTTGATGAGCAGATATGCCCAGACCAGGGCTGGGTCGGCCCGGATCCCCGTGACTGGGAAGTTGCGCAGTGCGCGGGCCGTCTGGACGCCGTAATACGCCGAATCGGGCAGGGCCACATTCCCCAGGTAATCCCTC
>DATIXC010000066.1:0-5503 GCA_035518995.1 Methanomassiliicoccales archaeon
ATAATCCGCGTGATGAGCAAGAGGGGCAAGGACATCACCCTGAAGACGACCGGCATCGACCCGGAGTTCATCAGGTCCACATTGGGCTACATCAGCCGTTACATCATCGAGATCAAGGCGCCCCTCGATGACCTCGCGGCGACTATGCGGCTCATAAACATGGACGAGGAGAAGACGAAGGACTACCTGTCGAACCTCAAGGAGTGCCTGGAGCTGCTGAAGGGGAGGAAGGTCAGGGCGATGGTCAGGGTTGTGCCAACGATAATCGACCGAGGCGCGATCGACCGTCTGGGCCAGCAGATTCAAGGTTACGTGGAGGAGGTCCAGCTCATTCAGTTCATGAGCGGCATGAACGACCTTCCCTTCGAGGGCATCAACAACCCATCGCCACCCATCGCGGAGTTGGAGGCACTGGGCGATGTCATGCTGAGATACGTGCCCACGGTCATTATCCAGGGGGACGGGCTGGACACCACCCTCAAGGCTTGATTCCGCTCGCCGATCGGCGCGCGGGCCGCTGTTTGATTCAGCCAAGAATTCGGAATAAAGTTGGGAACAATTATTTTAAGGACCTGCAATCCCAAGATGAATGGTCGATAACGATGAATGGGTCGGATTGCCGGCCCCGGATTTCACTTTGCCAGATATCGAGGACGGCCTCTTCCATCTGAAGCAGGAGCTGGCCCTCGGCCCTAAAATCCTGCTCTTCTACCCCAGCGACTTCGGGATCATCTGCTCGTTGGAGATGCGGACCTTCCAGGGGATGCGGGGCGAGTTCGCTTCCAAAGGGATCGAGGTGGTGGGGATCAGCCGCAATTCCATCATGACGCATAAGCAATGGTCGGAGAGCATGCACTTCCAGATACGCCTCCTGTCCGATGAGGACGGGGAGGTGTGCATGAGATATGCTGGCCTCCAGGACTCTGGCCTGCTCATCGGCCATCCTCGGCGGTCGGTCTTCATCCTGGACCGGGATGGCATCGTGCGATATGCCTGGATATCGAGGGCGGAGGGGCTATCCCCGCCTTTCGAAGAGGTGAGGGAGAAGGCAAGATCGCTGGACCTCTAGGCGACGGGTTCGTCGACCAGATTGGTCAATTTCAAAGATACCTCCCAGAGCCTCTTGGCCGCGCTCATGTTGTAGGACATCTCCGAGGATTCGGCCTCTTTCCTGTCCTCGAAGTACTTGCCAGATACCCGTTCCACCTCTGGTGAGGACGCGAGAAATATCGTGGTGTCGGCCGCCTTCTCCGCGCTCTTCCCAAAGATGTCCACGAACCTCTTGGACAGACTGGTGAGGAGGCCGGCATCATACCCCAGATGGGTCTTGGCCAATCCGGGGTTCGAGGCGTTGCATGTCACCCCAGATCCCTCCAGCCTCCGGGCCAACTCGTAGGTGAAGAGCACCTGCGCCAGCTTAGAGGAGGCGTAGGCCTTCTGGCCGCTATATTTCCGGGTCATCTGCAGGTCCTCGAAGTCTATGTGCCCATGCTCATGCACGCCGGAGGAGACGTTCAATACGCGCGAGGGGGAACTGGCCTTGAGCATGTCCAGGAGCAGGTTAGTGACCAGGAAATGACATAGGTAGTTGACCTGGAGCGTCAGCTCGATCCCGTCCGCGCTCTCCTGGCGCTTGCCGAAGACCGCACCAGCATTGTTGATGAGCACGTCCAGACGATGGAACTGCCTCCGGAACTCGTTGGCCAAGAACCTGACCTCGTCAAGCTTCTCGAAGTCCGCGAGGATGTAGTAGACGGCCGGGTTCTTCGTCTCCTCCCTGATCTCCTCCACGGTCTCCTTGGCTTTTTCCTCGTCGCGACCGTGGATGACCACCGAGGCCCCGTAGGCCGCGAGCGCGCTCGCCGTTGCCTTCCCCATACCGGAGGTGGCACCCGTTATGAGCACCACTCTGCCTACCAACGTCGATGCCATCCACTGCCCCCTAAACCTGCCTAGGAGGCGTGTCTGGGTATTAATGATTTATCAGCAAGGGCGCCCGCGGCGACTTATTAAAGCCCGACCGGCCAATAAAGAATCCATGCGCCTCGAGTGCTGGAACGTCAACGGTCTGAGAGCCGCCCACCGCAAGGGGTTCCTGGATTATCTTACGAGCGCATCGCCCGATGTCCTCTGCGTGCAGGAGGTCAAGGCGAACGCTGACAAGCTGCCCTCCGAGCTCAAGGAGGTCCCCGGTTACCACTTCTACCTATCCTCGCCGACCGCGGAGGAGGACCAAGGATGGAGCGGTGTCGCCCTCTACAGCAAGGCCAGGCCCAAGAGGGTGGAATATGGATTCGGGGAGGGAGTGTTCGACGGCGAGGGAAGGACGATCGTGGCGCATTACGATGGCTTCCTGCTCCTGAACATCTATTTCCCCAACGGCAAGTCGTCAAGGGAGCGCCTGACCTTCAAGCTAGATTTCTACGACGCGTTCCTCCGCTACTCGAAGAGGCTGATGAGGGCGAAGAAGCAGCTGGTGGTGTGCGGCGACGTCAACACCGCGCACGAGGAGATCGACCTTGCCAGGCCAAGGGAGAACTCGAAGATCTCAGGCTTCCTTCCCGAGGAGAGGGCGTGGCTGGACAGGTTCGAGCAGGCCGGCCTCATCGACGCTTACCGGGAGTTCGACAAATCTGCGGGCAAGTACACCTGGTGGGACCTGAAGACCGGCGCCAGGGAGCGCAACGTGGGCTGGCGCATTGACTGTTTCTACGTCAGCAGAGGATTGCGCAAGCGCCTGCGCAGCGCCTACATCAAGAGCGAGGTCCAGGGCTCGGACCATTGCCCCATCGGCATCGAGATAGAATGATCACTTCGAGGCGTCGTCCTCCTGCATGGCCCCGAGGATGTTCCCCTCGGTATCGCGGAACATGATCACCCAGCCCACCCCGGGCACCGCGGTCTTCGGCTGGACGATGGTGCCACGGTGCATCACGATCTTGCGGACCAGGTCGTCGATGTCCTTGACGCCGATGTAGTCCACCACATTGACCCTAGGGTCGGTGCGGCGCAGTATGCCGCCATCGATGCCCTCCTCTCCCTTCTCCCCTGTCCTGGCCAACCAGTATTCGAATGGCCCCTTCCACCTTTCGAAGCTCCAGCCGAACACCTCCTCGTAGAACCCCATGGCCCGCTGGGGGTCGTCGGCGTTGATCTCGAAGTACTCCACTCTTGGCATTCCTTCACCGCGATGCTATTCCATCTCGTACCTCAAATGGTTTGTCTGGGGCGACTCCATGCGCGACCGAGAGCGCCCAGAGGGCATTTTCGGCCACTTGCGCGCCCCTCGGAGGAAGGGTTATCCATCCCGGCCCCCTTCCATGGCCCAATGATGGGATGCCACTTCCAGGACCGGCCATGCAAGGCCTCCCTGTGCCTCAGGGGGTTGCATGAGGGGGACGACCGCGCCCACTTGGCCAGGTGCGACGGCCCGACCGCAGCCGCCTGCCCCCATAGAGCCTGGGACCATGGCACCCATTTGGAGGTGTGCAGGAGGAGGGACGAGGCCATCGGCCACTGCCCAGGATGCGGGGGCCGGCATCGAACCATGATCGATGCTCTGCGCTGCCAGCTCGCGGGGACCATACGAGGGTCGTTCTCACGGGAGGAGAAGGAGGCACCGACATCGATCGACGAAGTGCCAAAGATGATGAGGGCGAGCGCCTGGAGGATGATCAGGGGTGGCGTCATAGAGCGCGATGGGGGCGTGTGCCGCCTCTGCGGGAAGGACCTATCCAATGTGCCGTCTTGGTTGACGGAGGTGCACCACATAAGACCCAAGTGCGAGGGAGGGACCGACCATCCTTCCAACCTCGTCACCCTTTGCGTCATGTGCCATAGGAGGATCACCTCAGAGGCGGCCAGCGCGGAATCCGGCGTCCACAGATTGAAGCGCTGGAGCGACGTGCTGCCACTTGAGAGCATTGAGGATTTCCGCTGACCTCGATAGTATCTTTCTAGAGAGCGCACATCTAGTTCCGATGCGTGGAAAGCAAAGCTTCATGATTCGCGAGATGAGGCCTGAGGACTATGGCGCCGTGGTCGAACTGTGGGCGCTATCCGGCTTGCCTCACCATCCCCGAGGCAGGGACTCTTCTGAGCGGATCCTGAGGGAGCTGGGCACGCCTATGGCCTTGTTCCTTGTCGCTGAGGCCGGTGGTCGACTGGTGGGATCCCTTCTGGGTACCACGGATGGCAGAAAGGGATGGATAAATCGCCTAGCCGTGCTTCCTGAGTGGCAGAGGAAAGGCGTCGCCCTTGCCCTCCTCAAGGAGATGGAGAAGGGGTTCGACAGACGTGGGATCCTTGTGTTCTGCGCGCTTATCCAAGGCGACAACAAGAACTCCACCTCCTTCTTCAAGAAGGCAGGATACGAGGCGGACCCTTCAGTGATTTATTATTCCAAGAGGAAAGGCCGCGACGTTTGAACCTATTCTAATAATCAGGACGTAGCGTCTTGGGCTTCGGAAGAACGAACGAGGCTGGAGCTTTCGTTCCTCCTAGCCAAGCCATTCTCCGAAATCATCCTTCCCTTCTGTATTCCATATCGGGCTTGGTCCGATCCATTTCCCCGACGTGCTGCGCCCTCTGCTTCTCGTGCAGAGTCTCGGCCTCGAGCTCGGGCCAATAGAAATCGTGCACGTCCCTATTGTCCAAGAGCCCTTGCTGGACAAAGGTCTTGGAGTGAACGTCCATCTTATTCACCATTTCCTTGTACTCGAGCAGACGTTTGAGGTGCGTGTCATGCTCTTTCGTCCCTTCATCATAGAGCAGCGCCATCTCCGCCTGCTTGTTCATCTCCTGGACTATCTTCTCCAATTCCCCCATTCGTTCATCCGTCAGCTCGATGCCCATTTTCTCACCTCTTAGTCCTGCAGAGGACCTCTTCCTTTAACTTTTTCGCCAAGTTCCATCGTGCGCTATTCCCCATACCATGCAGATGGCGTCGATGGGAGCCACGGCCTGCAAGCAACAAGGACAATGATGTCCATGTGTATGACTTTATTGACGCCTTGATGCAATTACTGAGGCAGTCTTGCATTAACGACATTAACGGGCAGTATCCACAGGCGAATGGCAATCCAGCTCATGATCGTCATCGCGCCATGCATGATTCGCAAAAAAGGTCATCGAGGACAAATCCGCTCCAGTAGGACGCGAGGAATCCATAAATGGTGATACTGCTGGCAACGGATGGCAAGCCGCACTCGGACAAAGCCTCGAGATACGCTTTCGACTACGCCGCTCTGAGGAAGGAGGGGCTCTTTGCAGTATTCTCGGTCAGCCCAAAACCCGAT
Source organism: Methanomassiliicoccales archaeon (assembly GCA_035518995.1). Taxonomy (GTDB): domain Archaea; phylum Thermoplasmatota; class Thermoplasmata; order Methanomassiliicoccales; family UBA472; genus JAJRAN01. The sequence continues at coordinate 5,298 of DATIXC010000066.1, forward strand.
GAGGATAAGGAGAAGGTTGGTAAGGGAAGGAATGTTGGTCCTTGAGGAGATGAGCGAGGGGCGAAAGAGGGCATTGGAATCGTGACCATGCTTGAAGATGACAATCCCTGCGAGGAATGTGCTCGATGCGGAGGACAGGGTGAGGGCCGATGTCATGGTTGTAGGCAACTCAAGGAAGACGGACATTGATCGCGTCCTCATCGGCT
>DATIXC010000067.1:0-7191 GCA_035518995.1 Methanomassiliicoccales archaeon
TCCACCCTGATGAAACGTAGGTACGAGGCCCTCGAGACCGAGTGCATCTCGGACGGCAAGGAGCGCTGCGTGCACCAGCTGCTGCCAGCGGCGGAGCCGCAGGAGGGCACGCCCAAGGCCGAAGGAGCGCGCAAGAACGACCTGGAGCCTGGATACTCGTACCTGTTGGAGTCGGAGGACGCCAACGCCGGCTTCGACGTCTTCGTCGATTACGTGTCCCACGGCACCAAGGGGCTGTGGATCTCCCGCGAGTACCCGGAGAAGGTCAAGAAGCGGTTCGACATCGGGGGGCTTCCGCACATCTGGCTCTCCTACGAGCGGGACATCGCCTATGCCCGGGAGCCGACCAACATCCCCCTCATCTACGCGGAGATCAAGGGGTTCCTCGACGACTCCGCGGGCGGCATCGTCCTGCTGTCCGGCCTGGAGTACATGATGTCCCAGAACACCTTCCTCAAGGTGCTGAAGTTCCTGCAGCTGCTGAACGAGAACGTTGCGGTCAAGGAGGCCCTGCTCCTGATCCCCCTGAGCCCGCAGGCCCTGTCCTCGAGGGAGGTCAAGATGCTCGAGCGCGAGCTGCGCGTCTACCAGCCTAGATGAGCTAGTGGGGGTACGGGAGTAAATTTAAATTCTGCAATCAGATAACTCGCTTTATGAACCTAGTCCCCAAGAAGTTCTTTATAACTTCCGGGTGCGCCGTGAGCAAGGTCTCCGACCTGAACGCGTTCGATGAGGCGCTCAAGGCCGCGAAGATCGGCGAGCAGAACCTCGTATCCGTTTCCTCGGTCCTGCCCATCGGCGCCAAGCAGGTGCCGGTCCGGGAGCTGCCTATGGGCAACATCACCCATTGCGTGCTGGCGCAGATGAGGGGGGGCGAGGGCGAGATGATCTGCGCGGGCATCGCCTACGCGTTCCGCAAGGACGGCAAGGGGGGCTACGTGGCCGAGGGCCATATGCACGGCACCAAGAAGGCGCTCAAGGAGGTCCTCGAATGGAAGATGACGGAGATGGCCAAGCTGCGAGGCATCGAGCTCAGGACCATCCACTACGCCATCGAGGAGCTCTCCATCCCCATGGACCACTACGGAGCCTGCGTGGCCTCGGCGGTCTTCGTAGAGTTCTGATGTACGGCGTCATAATCTGCCCCAAGTGCCATCGCGCCAGGGGCGTCTCGCTATCCACCCGCAAGGCGAAATGCCCTCGTTGCGGCCATGCCATAGACGTATCGCTGGCCAAGGTCTACCACCGCACCGACTCCCAGGAGGAGCTGGTGCTGGCTGTCCAGAAGATGACCGAGCTCATGGCCACGAACATCGAGGACTATCCCGCGGAGAAGAAGAGGAAGGGAAGGCCCAAGGCCGTGGCATCGAAGAAGAGCTACAGGTCCGAGGAGGACCTGCGCCAGTTGGCGATCGAGCTCTCAGGCCAGAAGGGCGAGTTCTCGATGCAAGAGATGATGTCGAGGCTGGACGTGGACGAGGACAAGGCCGAGCGGACCGCCAAGGCCATGTTGGACCTCGGGCTGGTCTACGAACCCTCGCCCGGACGGTTCAAGCCTCTCGCATGAGCCCCGAGGTCGAGGCCTTCGTCTCCACGCGAATGGCCAGATCGTTGAACACCGTCCCGACCTTGACCTTCTCCGAGCTCTCGGCGTGCTCGAGCGACACGTAGCTCTCCTGATAGGTCGGGCCTTGGCCAGGGGGATAGCTGGTCTCGTCGAAGTAGTAGTTGAACGCATAATAGAAGTCGCTGAGGTGGTCCCCGTTGCCATCGTCGGTGTACTCCACTATCCGATCCGGCAGCCAGCGCATGAAGTCGTGGTTCACGGTGTCGATGATCACCTCTTCGGAGCCCCCGCCCTTCAGAGGGACGAAGGCCTGGACCCAGCCGTGCCCGAACCACTCGTCCTGGCTGTTGTCGTAAAGCGCGCCCAGCTGTAGCCAGGCAGGGACACCAGCGGCACGCGCCAGCGAGCAGAACAGGATCGACTGGTCGTCGCAATCGCCGATCCTGGAATCCAGGGTCTGCAGCGCCGTCTTCGGCTCCCCCGAGGTCTCGCTGCCGGAGTAGACCACGTTGGCTACGGTCCACTGGTAGATGCGTTCGAGGATGACGTACACGTTCTTCTCCTCGCCCACGATCTCCTGGGCCTGCTGCCTGATCTCGGGCGAGGTCAGGTCGATCATCCAACCGTCATCGGTGGCCCATTCGCTGTGGAGGTAGGAATCATTGAAGGAGCTTGGTACTTCGTAGATGGTCCCAGAGCCCTGTTCGTCGATGCCCCATATATGCGCGTCCACGCGGATCTGATAGGTCACATGCACCACGTAGGTCTGCGACCCGGCGAGGGGGCCGTGGTCCCATTGCATCCATTCGTCGCCGTACCTGAGCACCTGCTCCCCGCGGGGCGAGGAGGTGACGGAGAGGACCTGCTGCAGGGAGTAGCCCTCCCCCTGGACTTGGCGCGGCAGGGGCAAGTCCAAGGTGAAGCTGTCGATTGTCCCGCCGTTGGCGCCGACCGTCAGCACCCTCTCCATGCGGTAGCTGACGTACTTGGGCACCTGCTCCTCGAAGGGCGAGAGCAGGAACTGGGCGATGGCGTTCTGCACCGATGGGGCCATCAGTATGACCACCACGATCAGGATGACGACGAGAACGATGGCGATCTTGAGCGCGTTCCCTCGCCCACCCCTGTCCATGGTCTACCCAACCAGTGGCCGGCTAATTCAACTTTTCGACCCTGGCTTCGTACTTGGCGACGCCTTCCTTGACCAGTGCTGGAAGGACCTGGTAGTGCACGCGGTAATAGGAGTAGGCGGTTATGGCCGTCGCCACGATCAGGCAAATGTACCCCAAGGCGGAGGCGGGGCTGGTGAAGAACCCGATCATCACCAGGTTGTAGGCGAGGTGGATGAGGATGGCGTTGGCGAGGAAGCCGAAGGGCTGTCCCCTGGTCACGCCCACTCCGACTATGACGCCGGTCGAGCCGTTGAGGAGGCACAGCTGGATGGCCCATATCATGAACACGGCGTAGTCGACGGCGGTCGGGGTGAGGTCGCCGATCCTCATGGCGGTCAGGGAGCCCCAGATGTATCCCAGGGCCACGGTGCCCCCCATGCCCAGGCCGATGGTGAGTCCGTAGAAGGGCGTGTCCAGCTTGCGGGAGAACCTCTTCAGGTTCAGCACCATCAGCTTGACCACCTCGTAGATGATGGCGAAGAGGAGGGCGAAGAGGACCTGGTCGAGCGGGAAGTATTGCTGCACCGCGTAAATGCCGACGCCCAGGACCATCCCGACCGCCAGAAGGCCGAAGACCCTGCGATCGTCGAAGAAGGGCTTCTCCACGGCGGGATAGGTGTAGTCCTTGAGGGTCCAATACATCAGGGCCAAGGCCGCGCCGATGCCCATGGCCGCGGCGATGTACATGTCATAGTTCATGACGTCCCCTGCGACGCCTTAACCCTATTTAATCCTGACTAGCTCGCGCCTTGCCGTCCTCCTCGGCCACCAGCTTGTCGTAGTAATGGGCCACGACGCAGGCATCCACGCACTTGCCGCAGCTCACGCACCGGCCCTCGTCGACCTCGATGCCGTCATCGAGGACGATGGCCTTCTTGTCGCAGTTCTTGACGCAGATGCCGCACTTGGTGCAGAGCTGCGCCCTGAGGAAGGCCTTCACCCCGGACTCAAAGGCCCTCGAGGCGAGCTCGGGCGTCGGGGCGCTGGCCACCACCTGGCCACCGGCGAAGGCCTTGATGGTGGCCTTCCCTGCCTTGGTGAGCGCCACGCCGTACTCCTCCGAGACCCTGGTCTTCCCGATCGCCTTCAGCGCCTCCCCCACCTTGGAGAACGAGCGGCGGGTCGGCATGGAAATGATGCCCTCGACCGAGTAGCCTCCGGTCACGCAGGGGCTCACCCCCTTGACCAGCCTGAGCCTGAGGCTGTCGGCCCTCTGGCTCGGCACCTTGAGGTCCGCCTCCTCGGCCAGCTTGCGCATCTTGGGGGGGAGGACCTTCCAGCGCCAGAAGCCGTAGCGCACGAAGTCCCCTCCCGCGCCGTTCTCCTCCGCCCACTCGGCCAGGTGCCGCTCCCAGCGCGCATGCAGGTCCGGATGCAGCCGTGCGGTGGACCTCCACTCGCTCGACAGGCAGGCGGGGCAGAGGTAGCAGCCGATGCGCTCGTAGTCCTTGTCGTAGAGGGGGTTGTAGTCCAGGCCCTTCCACCAGATGTAGGCCCAGACCTCCGCAGCCACCCATCCCCGGATGGGATTGAGGATCGTCTGGTTCGGCACGAACGGATTGCTCTCCACGAAGCCGATGTCCGATCGTGCGAAGGACTCCAGGGCGCGATTGCCTTCGATGGTGACGGTCCCCTCAGGGAAATCGCGCCCGATGGCCTCGGTGAGGGGCGCGAGCTTGCACACCTTGCAGCACCAGCGGAAGTCCTTGGCCGGGGGGCCGAAGGCCCCGACCTGCTCCCAGAAGGCGTCCCCCGCGGATGCGACCAGCAGCCGTTCCCTGCGCTTCTCGGCGAACTCGCGCACGTACCTGACCGTCTCAGGGAACTCCAGGCCGGTGTCGATGAAGACCAGGGTGAAGGCCTTGAGCGCCCTCTTGGCGATCCCGTAGCAGGCGAGCGAGTCCTTCCCCCCGCTGAAGGAAAGGGTGACGGGCTCTTTGCGGTTGGAGGCGAAGGACTTGACGTCGCTCACCGCTTTCGATTCGATGGCCTTCAGGTGGGACAGGTTCGAGTTCACGAACTCGGCCCAGGTGGAGGGCTTCGCCGACCAGGCATCTTCGGTCTTGCCCACCTCCCGGATGTGCACGCTCATCCTGCAATCCTCGCCAAGGGAACAAGCCACCCGAGCCTTGGCCGAGCACACCAGGCCGCCGGAGACAGCGATCACCGGATCGCCATCGCGCACTCCCACATCGATCCCCAGGACGTCGCCCGGCGGGACGTTCTTGCCCTTGAGGTGGCCTGATTGGTGCCTGAGCGAGGCCTTGCCCCGCTTCGCCTCGCCCACGAGGAGCAGGGCGCCATCCGCTTTGAGCTCCAGGAGGAAGTCCTGCTTCTGGAGGTCGAAGCGCAAGGTCCCCACCACACTGCCCCCCACCACTATCTCGTCCGTCCTGTCCTCTCCAGCGACCTTGTTGAGGAATATGGGGCGGCCCTCGAGCGCGGCCCCTGCGCCGAAATGCCTCTCCACGAGGCCTTGCACCAGCCCGTGACTGCTCGTGAGCGCGGGGCGGATGTCCCCTGGGAAAGAGACCAGGAAGGGCCTCCCCTCCGCGCCGCAGGCGTCGCACGCCTTGCCCAACAGGAGGGTGCCGCAGCTGTCGCACCAGCGGAACTCCGCCTTGCCATGCCTCGGCCTGTTCACCATGACCTTGCAGCATTCGGCCTGCCCCTACTTCAAGGTTGCTGGGGATTTCATCCGCCCTGCTGGCTCGACGAGGTAAGAGGGGATAGGATAAAATGGCGCCATCGGAATGGGACGGGAGGTCGAGTGCTAAGAATGTACGACGAGAAGGGCGCGCTGTACATCCCGCCCGGATACGGGAGGATAAGGTTCAGCCGGAACGAGGTCGCCCAGATCCCCGTCGCCGTGGCCGCGCTCACCTTCGCGTTCTACATGGCCCTCACCTTCGGCAACGCATTGACCTTGGACGAGAGCCTGTACTACCTGGCCGCGTCCGCGATCGCCGTGATCACCGGCTTCCTGTTGCACGAGCTGGCGCACAAGTTCCTCGCTCAGAGGTACGGGGCCTGGGCGGAGTTCCGGGTCTATCCCTTGGGCCTGGTGTTCGCGCTGTTCTTCGCCTTGCTGGCGGGTTGGGTCTTCGCCGCGCCCGGGGCGGTGTACATCCAGGGAAGGATCACCAAGGAGCAGAACGGCAAAATCAGCCTCGCCGGCCCGGCGGTGAACCTGATCTTCGGGCTGGCGTGCCTAGCCTTGTTCATCGCCCTGCCTTTGACGTTGCTCTTCATCATCGCCTGGATAAACCTATTCCTGGCGGTCTTCAACCTCGTCCCGTTCGGGCCGTTGGACGGGGCGAAGGTGGCGAGGTGGAACATCGGCATATTCCTCCTGGCCATGGGAGCGGGGGTCGCCTCCCTGGTGCTGACCTGGTATTATCTATTGAGTTGATCCTCTAGTCCTCGAACTTGGCGCAGGGGTAGCGCAGCCTGCGGATGATGCTCCCCTCCCAGTCCATCATCTTCCCCGGGTTCAGGATGTTGTTGGGATCCATGGCGCGCTTCAATAATCTCATGGTCTCCAGCGCCTGCGGACGTTCCTTGCGCATGTAGGGGGCCTTGGAGATACCCACCCCGTGCTCGCCCGTGACCGTCCCGCCGAGAGCTATCACGGCGTCGAATATCTCCCCCACCGCCCTCTCCCCCCTGCGCCAATCGTCCTCGGAGGTCGGGTCCAGGAGCATCTTGGTGTGCAGGTTGCCGTCCGCGGCGTGGCCGTAGGTCCCGATGATCACGCCGTTCCTCCTGGCGATGCCCTGGAAGGCCACCACCGCCTCGGGTATCTTGGATATGGGAACGGCCATGTCGTCGGCCAAGGAGACCGAGACGGACCCGGCGCCGTAGCGCGATAGCGAGGACATTATGCTCTTGCGACCGTGGGTCCAGGTGGCCATCTGCTTGGGGTCGGACGACACCTCCACCCTCGTCGCCCCGACCGCGCGGCATATCTCCCGCACCTCCGCGGCCTCCTTCTCCACCATCTCCGGCTCCCCGTCGACCTCTATCAGGCAGAGCGCCTCGACGTCGGGGAACCCCGCCTTCACGGTCTTGTTCACGGCCTTGATGCAGGTCGAGTCCATGAGCTCGATGGCCGATGGGATCAAAGGCTTGGCGATTATCCTGGAAACGCATTTCCCAGCCAGCTCCAAGGTGTCGAAGGCAGCGAGGACCATGACCGCCTTCTTGGCTTTGGGGACGATGCGCAGCGTGGCCTCGGTGATCACGCCCAAGGTCCCCTCACTGCCCACGAACAGCCTCTCCAGCTGGTAGCCGGACGAGTTCTTCAGGGTGCGCGTGCCGACGTTGATCACCTCGCCGCTGGCAAGCACGACCTCAAGTCCCAGGACGTAATCGCGCATCGCCCCGTACTTGATGGCCCTCATCCCCGAGGCGTTGGTGGCGATCATGCCTCCGATGGTGCAGGCCTCGCCG
>DATIXC010000068.1:0-7341 GCA_035518995.1 Methanomassiliicoccales archaeon
GTCATGGTTGCCAACATCGGCAACATAATGGGGATCAACTTCGGGGAGATGGCGGTCCTTTTTCCTTTGGTCCTGATACTGGTCGGCGTAGGGATCTGCGTGGCAGGAGAAGGGGTACTGTCCATCCTCGAACTGCCGGGCCTTTTAAGCAATATTTTGTCCTACACTCGTCTCGCGGCCATTGGCGTGTCCAAAGCGGGTCTCGCCCTGGCCTTCAACATGATCGCCATCGAGATGCTGGCACCCGGCGGGGGCATCGGCGCGGTCTTCGGGATAATCATCTTCATCGTCGGTCAGCTGGCGGTGTTCATGCTCGCCATCATTTCGGCCGGCATTCACGGGATTAGGCTCCATTATGTCGAACTGTTCCAAAAGTTCTATACTGGAGGCGGGATGAAGTACAGCCCGCTTAGAATCGTCAGGAAGTACACAAGCGTGAGGTGAAAGAAATGGCAGATGTAACTATAGGATCGGGTTTGGTTGCGATCGGAGCAGGCATAGCGATCGGGCTCTCCGGCCTTGCGGCCGGTTGGGCCGAGAAGGACATCGGTTCCGCGGCAGTGGGCGCCATTGCGGAGAACCCCAAGAACTTCGGTAGGTCGCTGGTCATGACTGTCATTCCAGAGACCATCGTCATCTTCGGCCTGGTCATCGCGTTCTTGCTCATGGGTAAGATGTAAGCGGCGTCGAAGCGACCTCAGAGGTCATTTCATGGCGTTAGACAACGTGGTCGACGAGATACTGGAAAGCGCTAGACAGGAAGCCGACCAGATACTCAAGACGGCAGAGAAGGAGAGAGAGGCCATCCTTAAGCAAGCAACCGATGCTGTATCTGGCAAGCAGAAAGCGCAGCAGAAGGAGCTGGAGGACGCCGTCAAGCGCCTGAGGCAGCAGGAGCTCTCCAGCGCGGAGCTGGAAGAGAAGAGGATCGTCCTCAACGCCAGGAAGGAGATGCTCGACCGGACCTTCGAGGAGGTCCATTCCCAGCTCTCGGAGATGGGCCCTGCGGAGAAGGCGCGCCTGTACGGCATAATCCTCACCAAGGGGAAGGAGATCATCCCCGAGCCCAAGATTTACTGCCCAATCGGCGAGGCGAAACTCCTGGCCATAAAAAATGGCGACAAGGTCGAAGAGGTCAAGATGGGCCCCGGGCTCATCATAGAGAGCAAGGACGGGACCATGCGAATCGACTACTCCTTCAAGACCATCCTTGAGGGGGTCTGGGAGAAGGAACTGAAGGACATCTCCAACATCCTTTTCGGGTGATATAATGGCTCTTGGCTTTGGAAAGAGAGGCAATTACCCATACGCCTGTGCTAGGATACGGGCGAAGAAGAGCCTCCTCCTCACGAAGGAGAACTATCCAAAGCTGTTGATGATGGACCTGAACGAGATCGGGCGCTTCCTGGGAGAGACCCAGTACAACGTCGAGATGACCGAGCTGGCCTCGCGATACTCGGGCGTCAACCTGATCGAGCTCGGGACCAGCAGGAACCTGGCCCGGATGTACAACGGCGTCCTGGGCTTCACCAAGGGCGAACTCAGAGACATGATCGCCGGCTATCTGGAGCGTTGGGACGTATGGAACCTGAAGACCGTCCTCAGGGGCAAGTACTACGGCGCGAGCGCGGAGGAGATACGCGAGGACCTCGTCCCGGCGGGAAGGCTGAACGAGGACGACCTGAACGAGCTCATGTCTCTGGAATCCGTCACCGACGTCCTGGAGAAGGTGATGAAGCTGGATTGGGTGATTGTACCGCAGGACGCGATAACCAGCCTTCAGACCACGGGCAGGCTCTCCGGTGTGGAGGATTATCTCGACAAGGCCTATTACGAGCACCTCATCGACTCGATAAACCCCAACTCGAAGCCGGAGAAGATATTGCTGGGGTACGTGCGCAAGGAGATAGACGCCAACAACCTCATGGTGATCCTAAAGCTCAAGAAGGAAGGCCTGGCCCCCGAGAAGATCAGCCCCTATCTGATAGCCGGAGGGGACGAGCTCACCAAGAAGGAGATGGAACGCCTGATCGCCCTAGAGAGCTTCGAGGCCCTGGTGCAGGAGCTGCAGAAGTATTCCTTCTACGAGTACATCAAAGAGGCGCTGGAAAAAGCATCGACCACGAATTCCTTGAACGAAGTGACATTGGCCATAAAGAAGCTTCAGGCCACGCAGGCCCAGAAGTTCTCTCATCTCTATCCGTTATCCGTACTTCCGATAATTGATTACATCATTCGAAAGAAGATCGAAGTCGACAACATCAGGATCATCGCCCGCTGCAAGGAGAGCGGATTGGACCCTGATACGATCAAGAAGCTGCTGGTGATCTAAATGGAAATCGCGGTCCTAGGCAACGAGGAGTTCGTGCTCGGATTCAGGCTAGCCGGGATCAAGAGCATATACGCCGTGGACAGGCAGAGCTTCGAGCCCAAGCTGCTCGAGCTGCTAGGCAACTCCTCCATAGGGGTCTTGGCTGTGAATGCCACCGACCTCGAGGACCTACCGGCCCTCACCAGGAAGAAGGCCTTGGAGAGCATCGCCCCCGTTGTCGTGCCCGTGGGCAAGGGGGAGGGGAGCGACCTTCGCGAGAAGGTGAAGCGGGCGATTGGCGTTGACCTGTACAAGAACTAAGAGGGGATCAAATGGCGAAAATGGGTGAAATCAACAGGGTGGCAGGCCCTGTCGTGACTGCGACCGGCATCTCCCCGAAGATGTACGATGTCATCCAGGTGGGCAACGAGAAGCTCATGGGGGAGGTCATCAAGATCATCGGGAACAAGACGGTCATCCAAGTGTATGAGGATACCTCGGGCATACGCCCCGGTGAGCCCTGCGTCTCCACCGGCCTGCCCCTGGTGGCCGAGCTGGGCCCTGGCCTCCTGGGCAGCGTGTACGACGGCATCCTGAGGCCGCTCCCGGACCTGATGGCCGCCATGGGCGACTTCATCAAGCGCGGGGTTGCCGCGCCCGGGCTGGACCGGAAGGCCAAGTACGCCTTCACCCCCCTCGTGAAGAAGGGGGACAAGGTCACCGGGGGCTCGGTCATCGGGACCGCCCCAGAGCGGAGCATGACGCACCGCATCCTCGTGCCCAACGACGTCAGCGGCACGGTCGAGCAGATCAAGAGCGGCGACTTCACCGTCGACCAGACCGTAGCGGTCATCGACGGCAAGGAGGTCATGATGATGCAGAGGTGGCCGGTCAGGTTCGGCCGCCCCGTACACAGGAAGCTCATGCCGGACATCCCCCTCTTGACCGGCCAGAGGATCCTGGACACCCTGTTCCCCATATCCAAGGGAGGCACCGCGGCCATCCCCGGTGGGTTCGGGACGGGCAAGACCGTCACCCAGCAGCAGCTCGCTAAGTGGTCCGACGCGGACATCGTGGTCTACATCGGCTGCGGGGAGCGTGGCAACGAGATGACCGAGGTGCTCACTCTCTTCCCCGAGCTGGAGGACCCCAAGACCAAGAAGCCCTTGATGAACCGGACCGTCCTCATCGCCAACACCTCCAACATGCCGGTGGCGGCCAGGGAGGCGTCCGTCTACTCGGGCATGACCGTCGCGGAGTACTACCGCGACATGGGCTATGACGTTTCCTTGATGGCCGACTCCACCTCGAGGTGGGCCGAGGCCATGAGGGAGATATCGTCCCGGCTGGAGGAGATGCCGGGCGAGGAAGGATTCCCCGCATACCTCTCCGCGAGGCTATCCGAGTTCTACGAGCGCGCGGGCCGCGCCGAGACCCACAGCGGCAAGACTGGTTCCGTGTCCGTGGTGGGCGCCGTGTCCCCTCCGGGCGGGGACCTCTCCGAGCCGGTCACGCAAGGGACGTTGCGCATCGTGCGCGTGTTCTGGGCGCTGGACACCAAGCTGCGCGAGAGGAGGCACTTCCCGGCCATAAACTGGCTGACCTCCTATTCGCTCTACACCGACACTCTCGACTCGTGGTACCGCAACAACGTGGGCCAGGACTTCCCCGAGCTCCGCGCCTGGGCCATGGAGGTCCTGCAGAAGGAGGCCGAGCTCCAGGAGGTGGTGCAGCTGGTCGGGTCCGACGCGCTGCCCGAGGAACAGAAGCTCACCCTGGAGGTGGCGAGGATGATCAGGGAGATCGTCCTGCAGCAGAACGCCTACCACCCGGTGGACACCTATTGCCCGATGAGCCGCCAGTACGCGGTGATGAAGACCATCCGCCATTTCGCGGACCTGGCCCAGAAGTCCGTGGAGCGCGAGGTCCTGGTCGAGATGATCGCCGACATGCCGCTGCGCACGCGCCTGGGCAAGTCCAAGTTCGAGGACGCTGTGGACAACGAGCTGGAGGAGATCAACCGCGACATGGAAAAGGCCTTCGAAGCCCTGGGAGGGAAATAGATGACCACCAAGGAGTACAAGACCATCTCACAGATCGCCGGGCCGCTGGTCTTCGTGGAGAAGACCGAGCCGGTCGGATACAACGAGATCGCCATCGTCACCCTGCCCAACGGCGAGGAGCGCCGCGGCCAGGTGCTGGACTCATCGCACGACACCGTCGTCATCCAGATGTTCGAGGGGACGTCCGGCATCGAGAGGGCCGCGGGCGCCAGGTTCCTGGGCGAGACGTTGAAGATGCCCGTGTCCCAGGACATGCTGGGCCGCATACTGTCCGGCTCCGGCGACCCGCTGGACGGAGGGCCGAAGATCATACCCGAGGACCGCCTGGAGATCGTCGGGGCGGCCATCAACCCCTGGGCCAGGGACAACCCGCGCGAGTTCATCCAGACCGGGATCAGCACCATCGACGGCATGAACACGCTGGTGCGAGGGCAGAAGCTGCCCATCTTCTCCGGGAGCGGCCTGCCGCACAACGACATCGCCCTGCAGATCGCCAGACAGGCCAAGGTGCTGGGGAAGGAGGAGGAGTTCGCCGTGGTGTTCGGGGCCATGGGCATCACCAACGAGGAGGCGCAGTACTTCATGAAGGACTTCGAGAGGACCGGGGCGCTGAAGCGCGCGGTGGTCTTCATGAACCTGGCCGACGACCCGGCCATCGAGCGCATCATCACCCCCCGCCTCGCGCTCACCACCGCCGAGTACCTCGCCTACGACCTGGACATGAACGTGCTGGTCATCCTCACGGACATCACCAACTACTGCGAGGCGTTGAGGCAGATCGGCGCCGCGCGCGAGGAGGTCCCGGGCCGACGTGGGTACCCTGGGTACATGTACACCGACCTGGCCACCTTGTACGAGAGGGCGGGGAGGATCAAGGGCCGCAAGGGCTCCATCACCCAGATCCCGATCCTTTCCATGCCCGGCGACGACATCACCCACCCCATCGCCGACCTGACCGGCTACATCACCGAGGGCCAGATCGTGGCCAAGAGGGACCTGCACCGCGCGGGCATCTACCCGCCCATCGACGTCGGCTCCTCCTTGTCCAGGCTCATGGACTCCGGCATCGGCGCGGGTCGCACCAGGGAGGACCACAAGTCCGTCTCCGACCAGTGCTACGCCGCCTACGCCGAGGGCCGGGACCTGCGGGGGCTCGTCGCCATCGTCGGCAAGGACGCGCTGTCCGAGAGGGACCGCAAGTTCCTGGAGTTCGCCGACCTCTTCGAGAAGCGCCTGGTCCGCCAGGGCAAGGAGGAGGACCGCGACATCGAGACCACCCTCAACCTGATGTGGGAACTGCTGGCGCACATCCCGGAGAACCAGCTGACCAGGATAGACCGCAAGTGGATCGAGAAGTACCACCCGGCGCACAAGCAGAAGGCGGCCTGAGGACGGCTGTACCATGGTCAAGCAGGACATCAAGCCAACCCGGTCCGAGCTCCTCGAGATCAAGAGGAAGATCAAGCTCAGCCAGGCGGGCTACAAGATCCTGAAGATGAAGAGGGACGGCCTGATCCTGGAGTTCTTCAAGATCCTGGAGGAGGCCAAGGAGATCAGGCAGAGGGTGATCCGCGACCACGAGGTCGCCATGACCAAGATCGCCGTGGCCAAGGCCGCGGACGGCGCCATTGCCGTCAAGTCCGCCGCCTTCGCCCTCAAGACCCACCCCGAGATCCAGCTGCGTTCGAAGAACGTGATGGGCCTGGTGGTGCCGGAGATCGAGGCGACCAGCTTGCGGGCCACCTCCGATGCCCGGGGCTATGGGGTCATCGGCACCTCGACCTACATCGACGAGGCGGCCGAGGCCTTCGAGGACCTGACGGAGACCATCATCAAGGCCGCGGAGATCGAGACCACGATGAAGCGCCTGCTGGACGAGATCGAGAAGACCAAGAGGCGCGTTAACGCCCTGGAGTACAAGGTCATACCCGAGCTCAAGGAGTCCGCCGCCTTCATCCAGCTGCGCCTGGAGGAGATGGAGAGGGAGAACATCTTCCGCCTCAAGCGCATCAAACAGAAGACGGCCGCCGCGGCGGCCGAGGCCGGCAGATGAAAGACAAGAACGAGGAGTTCGAGAAGAGGGCAGGGCGCAGGGGCGTCATGCTCCGCCTCCTCTGGTACATCGCCCTGGCCATGCTGGTCCTGGGGTACGTCCTGATCTTCTTCCTCTGGTTCTATTAGGCGCCTCGTTCCAGATGCCGGACCAGCGCTCAATTGAAGTCCTTTATCGAGCACTTGCCGGTCCCCAGATGCACCATCGGCACCTTGGCCGGGTCCGGGACGAAGTTGTGCATCCGCTGGAAGGAGGTCTGGTCCTGCCATGTGGAGGCGTTTATCATCCTCACTCCTCTGTAATCGGAGATTCCAGCGCTGTGGACGTGGCCCGTGACGAAGATGTCGGGCACCTGCTCGATGACCAGATGGTCCTTCTTCTCCGGGGCGATGGCCGTCTTGCCCCCGTAGATGGGGGCGAGGTGGCGCCTCCTGAGCATCTCGCGCATCGCCTCCAATGGGCGGTTGTAGGTGAGGCCTTGGATGGCGTTCACCAGGTCGTCCATGCTCTTGCCATGGTAGGAAAGGATGACCCTGCCCTCGATCTCGAGGTAGCAGGGGTTGCCGACCAGCAGCACGGAGGAGTCGAACAGCCTGGAGATCTCATCGCCGAAGGCTGGCTGCGGCTCCGCCAGCCTGACGGCGTCATGGTTCCCTGGTTGTACGATGATCTGGATGTGGTCGGGGAGCTCCTTGAGCAGCTCGGCCAGAAGGTGGTACTGCTCGAATATGTCCTCGATCTCCAGCTCCTCCTCCTGGTCGGGGTATATGCCTATCCCGTCCACGCAGTCGCCTGGGACCAGGACGTATCCCAGCCCTTCGGCCTTGGCCTGGGTCTTGGCCCACCTGATCATGTGGTCCCATCGCTCCCTGAGGAAGGTGATGCTGCCTACATGGATATCGGAGAGGAAGGCG
>DATIXC010000069.1:0-4264 GCA_035518995.1 Methanomassiliicoccales archaeon
TCGGTGCGGGTGGAGTCCTCGCAGCTCAACGCCGCCTTGACCCCCCTCGACCTGCAGTACTCCAGGGATTCCGTGACCTTCTCCAGGACGTACTCGCGAGGCTTATTGAACTTGTAACGGAGGTGGATGTCCGAGGTGGCGATGAACAGCAGGACCATGTCCACCCCGGCGTCGATCGTATTGTCGATGTCCGCCTTGGTGACCCTGGAGAGGGCGAGTATCTTGGCATCCAGACCGAGCTTGCTGATGGCTTTTATCGTCCGCCTCTCCCCATCGGAGACGGCAGGGAATCCCGCCTCGATCTGGGGCACCCTCACCTCGTCCAGCTTGCAGGCGATGGCCACCTTCTGCTCCAGGCTGAAAGCGATTCCAGGCATCTGCTCCCCGTCCCTGAGGGTGGAGTCGTAAACCTGGACCTCTCCGAGCTCCAATCTTGGGTTGTAGGGGCTGAGTGCGATGCGCTCCATGGTTTCTTGTAAGTAGCGGCCCTCGATTAAGCTTTCGTTGCACGGAGCTTGCCATATGCCCGTACGAGTGAGTGCCATTCGAGGACGATTGGTTTTAATGCGCGACCGACCATCGCAATTGGCAAGGCGATCCTTTGCATGAACGGATAGAGGTGGGCAGTCGCGGCAACCCCAACTTCATCGAGGTCAGGCACGGCAAGCTGCTCATCGCCGTTCCGTGTTCCATCTTCAAGGGAAGGACATCGACCCTCAGGCCGAGGGAGGCGGATGAGTTCAAGAAGCTCCTATCGGCCAGATATCCTTGGCTGAGCGCCAACGCCATCGAGGTGGTGATGGAGGAGGCGCAGGAGACGATGGAATCGCTCCTCAGCATGGAGAGGGGAGCGGTCGAGCGGGCGGAAATGCTCGCCTCCGAAGGGAGGCACGCGGAAGCCCTCGCAACGCTGGAGCAGCACCTGGTGCAGCGGCCCAAGGACCCCGATGCATGGTACTTGATGGGCGAGATATACTTCAAGCTCGGAAGGAAGGACGATGGCTACCGGGCCTTCGCCCTGGCGAAGGGCCATTCTTCCAATTCAGGTGAGTCTAGGCGAAAAGAGCGTTGATGGCCGCCGCCACCTCCTGCACCGTGGCGCCCCACGGGACGATCGCCATTCCGTCCTCGATCTCGAAGCCTTCGCGCACTTTGCAGCATTTGACGATGCGCTTCGTTTCGGACTTGGGCACGAGTTCCCTTGGGCACATGCTCACGAACTCATCGGGCGTCTTACGATAGATGCTCTGGAAGATGCGCCTAGAGAGATCGCATCCGATCAGAGCGGCCTCGCCGCGGATCTGCGGGGTCTCGTCCAGGTACAGGATGTTTTTCTCCGAGGTTATCCCCGATGCACGGCATGGGAAGATGATGGTAGGAGTTCCAACACCCTTCTCCATATCGTTCAGGTCCACAGTCCTCACCGACCGGATGACAGGCTTGTCGACCAGACCTGCGGTCAAGGCCCTGTCCACCAGGACCGAGAGCTTGGCCGGGTAAGGAGGGACCACATCGAAGACCAGGAGATCCTCCACCACCTCCGACCTGATGAACGACACGTGGTTGAACAGCCCCTGCACCACCACGCATTTGTCAGGATTCTCCCTTGCCAGCAAAGCCATCTGCGTCAGGTTCAGGACGTCTACTCCTTCGTCCTTGACGAAGATGGTGTCCCGCGGCAGTGACACGACCTCGATCGAGGTAATGGGACGGAACAGCTCCTTCCCCGGCTCCTTATCCACCTTGACTATTGCCAATTCCCGATGGTGGCGAAGGACCATGAACTCGGTCCTGGTGTACGCCTTCTTGCCCTTGCCCTCCTTCAGGATGTTCTCCTTCGTCAGCTCGAAATCGACGTCGCGTACCGACACGTCCTTGCAATGGTCAGGCAACATCGAGCGAATGAAACCCATCCCCCCATCAAAATCCTTTGCCTAGTAACATCTGGTGATGCATCCCTTCGAGAAAATTAGAAATACCAAGTACCCATTCTTCCGATTCGCCTGCCGGGATGACAGAGCGGCCATGTGGCGGACTGCAGATCCGCATACCCGTGTTCAAATCGCGGTCCCGGCTCCATCCTCTTCTCAGGGCTCTTGCTCAAAGGCCTTATCAATGGGCGGATGCCCTAATCCTCCCGATGCTGCGGGGCAGGGAGCTGTTGGACCACGTCGTCAAGGAGCGAATAGAGATGATCGCCAAGGAGGTGGAGCACTGCTATCCAGGGGCCGAGACGACCTGCTCCTTCATCGACGAGGGCAGGGCCTGCCTGTCGATCCATTGGGACGAAAGGGTCATCGGCGAGGAATTCGTTGAGACCGCGACGTCCTGGAACAAGCCCGAGCGCCTGGCCGAATATCGGGAAGTCCTGGCGGGCAACCGCAAGCGACTGGTGGTCCTGGTGCCTGAGAGGCACGCGCGGTCGGCCCGCTTGAAGATGCTCGAGCTGAACCATTGGTGGCTCTTCTATTACCTCGTCTTCTCTTACGATCACGAGGGCAACATCAAGAAGGTCGGGCGACCGATGTACTGCTTCCCGGACATGGGGTACGTCTGAGCGCGCGGCTCGTTGGGTGGAAGCTACTTCTTCCTCGGCTTTGCGCCCTGGGGCATGGAAGCCTTCTTCTCATCTTCCCATTCATCGAAGAGCTGGGTCAAGCCTTTCTTGGCCACCGACCAGGTCGGTACCCCACCGGTGAGGACCGCTACCTGCAGCGCCTCCGTGATCTCGGCCTTGGACGCTCCGTAGTTCTTGGCGACCTTGGCCTGAGGGTAGATGCAATCCTCGCACATGCGCACCGCCACGCAGGCTAGAGCGATCAGGCGCTTGGTCTTGCGGTCCAGCGCCCCGTCCTCCACCATGATCCGGTCCATGTCCCGGATCAGCACCGCCAGCTCAGGGTTGTGCTTCTTGATGTGATGCAGCGTACCAGGGGTGAAGCCGCACATCTTCTTGTTGAGCTCATTGACCGCTTCCTCAGCCTCGTCCTTCTTTGCCATGACCGAAAGAACCCATTCCCAATAATTAAACATAGCTGAGAACCGAGGCTGTCCTGGACGGGGGCAATGACAAATAGGTTCAAAACCGAGCCGCGCCATCAATAGGGCGAATACTCAGATCAAGGAGGCCCGATATGCGACACGAGAACATCCTAGAGACCATTGGCGGAACGCCGTTGGTGCGCCTCGCGAAGATGCCGTCCGAAGGCTCGTCCGAGGTCTACTGCAAGCTCGAGTCCTTCAATCCCATGCACTCGGTGAAGGACCGGATCGCCCTGGCCATGATAGAGGAAGCGGAGCGCTCGGGAAAGCTGAAGCCAGGGATGTGCGTGATCGAGCCCACTTCCGGGAACACCGGCATCGGCCTGGCTATGGTGTGCGCGGTCAAGGGCTACCCTCTCAAGCTCACGATGCCAGAGACCATGAGCGTCGAGCGCCGCAAATTGCTCAAGGCCCTCGGCGCCGAGCTGATCCTCACCCTAGGAAGCGAGAGGATGGACGGGGCCATCAAATGCGCCAAGGACCTCTGCCGCAAGGACAAGAGCGCCTTCATGCCCATGCAGTTCGAGAACCCGGCGAACCCCTTGGCCCACAGGGTGACCGCTGCGGAGATCCTCAGGGACCTGCCGGACGTGGACATCTTCGTGGCGGGCATAGGCACGGGCGGGACGATCACCGGCGTGGGCAAGGCGCTGAAGGAGCATCGGCGGGACATCCGAGTCATCGGGGTCGAGCCCGCCAGCTCCGCCGTCCTGACCGGGGGAAGGCCTGGGCCGCACGGGATCCAAGGCATAGGCGCCGGCTTCGTTCCCAGGACCTTCGACCGCACCTGGGTGGACTGGATATTCACCGTGACCGACGAGGAGGCCAAGCGCACCGCTAGAGAGCTGGCGAAGAAGGAGGGCGTGCTCGCCGGGATATCCTCCGGTGCCGCTCTGTCCATAGGCTTGCAGATGGCCCAGCAGTTCGGTCCGGGCAAGAAGATGGTGGTGATGCTGCCAGATACTGGAGAAAGATATTTGAGCACGGACCTGTTCCCAGAGTGAGGCCATGAGCTGGAAGGACAGTTGGAGGGAGGACGTCAACACCGTCCTGGAGAGGGACCCGGCCGCCCACTCCTACAACGAGGCGCTGTTCTTCAGCCCCGGGCTGCACGCCATCCTGCTCCACAGGTTCTCGCACAACGCCTACCTCAAGGGCAACGTCTTCACCGCCCGCATGATCAACTACTTCGCGCGCATCCTTACCGGCGCGGACCTGCACC
>DATIXC010000070.1:0-12092 GCA_035518995.1 Methanomassiliicoccales archaeon
GGCTGGGAGCGGCCGTGGAGGCCTCCAAGTTCTTCCGGCTCAAGGTGCTGACGGGCAAGGACATCAACCTTACCAGCAAGGGCAACGTCTACGGCGAGAAGTTGAAGGTGGAGAGCCTGGACGAGATCATGGCCAAGGCCACGGAGGACGAGTACCGCAACAGCCTCATCCTCCAGCTGACCAAGAGCAAGCCCTACTCCGTGCTGGAGCTCGCCAAGGAGATCGGCGAGCCCACGGACAAGACCCTGGAGCACGTGGTCGGCCTGCGCGCCAAGAACATGCTGGCCTTGGACCACATCGAAGGAACGACCCCCAAGTACAAGTCTATCGTGATAGGAGGTGCGTAAGATGGCTAACAACGTAGGAGCAGTGATGGTCGTCGGAGGCGGGATCTCCGGCGTGCAAGCGGCGCTGGACATGGCCGACTCCGGCTTCAAGGTCTACCTGGTGGAGAAGAAGGCCAGCATCGGGGGCACCATGGCCCAGCTGGACAAGACCTTCCCCACCAACGACTGCTCCATGTGCATCATGGCCCCCAAGCTGGTCGCGGCTGGGAGGCATCAGAACATCGAACTGATAACCAACGCCGAGGTGGAGATGATCCAGGGCGTGCCCGGGGACTTCCTGGTCACCCTGAAGAAGAACACCCTGCGCGTCGACGAGGAGAAGTGCACCGGCTGCGGCCAGTGCGCCATAAAGTGCCCGGTGGAGACGGTCGACGAGTACAACGAGGGCATGAAGAAGCGCAAGGCCATATACGTCATGTACCCGCAGGCCGTGCCCCTGGTATTCTGCATAGACAAGGACAAGTGCATCGGCTGCGGCATCTGCCACGAGGAGTGCAAGGCCAACGCCGTCGTGTACGACAAGAAGAGCGAGGCGCTCGAGATCCCGGTGGGAGCGGTCATCCTCTGCCCCGGCTTCGAGGAGTTCAACGCCCGGCTCAAGAAGGAGTACGGCTACGGCAGCTACAAGAACGTCGTGACCAGCATCGAGTTCGAGAGGATCCTTTCCGCGACGGGGCCGTTCTTCGGGACGGTCATGCGCCCCTCCGACGGCGAGCTCCCCAAGAAGGTGGCCTTCATCCAGTGCGTCGGGTCGAGGGACGAGAAGGTGGGCAACACCTATTGCTCGTCCGTCTGCTGCATGTACGCCATAAAGGAGGCGATCATCGCCGGCGAGCACACCTCGGGGCTGAAGCCACACATCTTCTTCATGGACATCAGGGCGGTGGGCAAGGAGTTCGAGGACTACCGCGAGAGGGCCGAGAAGGAGTACGGCATCACCATGTACCGCGGGGCCAGGGTCGCCTCGGTCGATGAGGACCCCGTGACCAAGAACCTCACCATACGCTATAGCCACGAGGGCGACCAGAAGAGCGAGGAGTTCGACATGGTCGTCCTGTCCGTCGGGCTCAAGCCCCCGGAGGACGCGGACAAGCTGGCGAAGCGCCTGGGCATCAAGCTGAACAAGCACGGGTTCTGCGAGACGTCGATCTACGACCCGCTGAGCACGTCGCGGCCAGGCATCTTCGTGAGCGGCGCCTTCGGCTCGCCCAAGGACATCCCCACCTCGGTGGCGGAGGCCTCGGGAGTGGCCTCCAAGGCGGGGGCCATCATCGCCCCGGGAAGGAACACCCTGACGGCCAAGCCGTCGTTCCCCGTGGAGGTCGAGGTCGAGGGCCAGGAGCCGAGGATAGGCGTCTTCGTGTGCCACTGCGGCATCAACATCGGCGGAACCGTCAAGGTGCCGAGCGTGGTGGAGTACGCCAAGACCCTGCCCAACGTGGTATACGCCGAGGAGAACCTCTACACCTGCTCCTCCGACTCGCAGGAGAAGATCAAGGAGAAGATCAAGGAGAACAAGCTCAACCGCGTGGTGGTCGCTAGCTGCACCCCGCGCACGCACGAGCCCCTGTTCCAGAACACCATCAAGGAGGCCGGGCTGAACACCTACCTCTTCGAGATGGCCAACATCCGCGACCAGTGCTCGTGGATCCACATGCACGAGCCGGAGAAGGCCACGGAGAAGGCCAAGGACCTGGTGCGCATGGCCGTCTCCAAGTCTAGGTTGCTGGAGCCCCTCAAGACCTACCGGCTGGAGGTCA
The DNA here is from genome assembly GCA_035518995.1 of Methanomassiliicoccales archaeon. GTDB lineage: Archaea > Thermoplasmatota > Thermoplasmata > Methanomassiliicoccales > UBA472 > JAJRAN01. The sequence goes on from DATIXC010000070.1 coordinate 2,108, forward strand.
ACCACTCCACCGTGGTTATCGGAGGCGGCCTGGCGGGCATGACCGCGGCCCTGGACATAGCGGACCAGGGATTCAAGGTGGACCTGGTGGAGAAGACCGGGCACCTGGGCGGATATCTCGCCAAGCTGCCCCTCGCCGAGGGGGGCATGAGGCCCAAGGACCACATGGACCACCTGATCAAGAGGATCAGGGAGTCCAAGAACATCACCGTCCACCTCAACAACGAGGTCAAGGACGTCTCTGGCTTCATCGGCAACTTCAAGGTGAAGCTGAATGACGTGGAGCTGGACACCGGGACGATTATCGCCGCCACCGGCGGACAGGAGTACAAGCCGACCGAGTACCTCTACGGCCAGGACCCCAGGGTCATGACCCAGCTGGAGCTCGAGGAGAGGCTGGCCCACAAGAACTTCCACGGGAAGAACGTGGTGATGATCCAGTGCGTGGGCTCGAGGAACGAGCAGGTGAAGTACTGCAGCAGGATCTGCTGCGCCCACGCCGTCAAGAACGCCATCGAGATCAAGAAGCAGCACCCCACGGCCAACGTCTACGTCCTGCACAAGGACATCAGGACCTACGGCTTCCGCGAGGACATGTACCGGGAGGCCGGTCAGCTGGGCGTGAACTTCCTCCGGTTCCCAGAGGCCACCATGCCCAAGCTGGAGAAGAGGGGCGAGGAGCTGCAGGTGGTCGTGCCCGACGTGACGCTGCGCGAGGACGTCATGCTCAGGCCCGACACCCTGGTGCTGAGCACCGGCGTTAGGCCCAACCCCGACAACGTGGAGATCGCCAAGCTGATGAAGGTCTGCGGCAGCAAGGACGGCTTCTTCCTGGAGGCGCACATGAAGCTCAGGCCGGTGGACTTCGCCACTGAGGGCATCTTCCTGGCCGGGCTGGCGCACTGGCCCAAGTTCATCGACGAGGTCATAGCGCAGGCCTCCGGGGCGGCGGCCAGGGCCATGACCATCATCTCCAAGGACCAGCTGGAGACCGAGGGCATAATCGCCGCGGTCAACGATGACGTGTGCAACGGTTGCGGCATCTGCGAGCCGGTCTGCGAGTACAAGGCCATAGTGATCATACAGGACCCGTCCAACCCCGAGAAGCGCAGGGCCGTCGTGAACGAAGGCCTGTGCAAGGGCTGCGGGGCCTGCGTGGCCGCGTGCCCGTCCGGCGCCATGGAGCAGAAGGGCTTCAAGAACGACCAGATGAACGCCATCATCGACGCGGCGCTCACGGGGGGCAAGTAGATGAGCGCGACCACGGTGCAGCAGACCTCCGTCAAGGAGGAGGGCGAGTGGGAGCCCCTCATCATCACCTTCTGCTGCAACTGGTGCTCCTACGCCGGGGCGGACCTGGCGGGAGTCAGCAGGCTGCAGATGCCCACCAACTTCCGCGTCATCAGGACCATGTGCTCGGCCAGGGTGGACCCGGAGTTCGTGCTCCGGGCCTTCTCCAAGGGGGCAGACGGCGTCCTGGTGCTGGGATGCCACCCCGCCGACTGCCACTACATCGGCGGCAACTACCGCACCAGGAGGAGGATAGCCCTCCTGCGCATGCTCCTGGAGCAGTACGGCTTCGACCCGGACCGCCTCAAGTTGGAGTGGGTCTCGGCCTCGGAGGGGCCGAAGTTCCAGCAGACCATCACCGACTTCGTCAAGCAGATAAAGGAGCTCGGACCGAACCCTCTGAAGCAGGAGGAAGAGGAGGAGAGCCACTGAGGAGCGTGAAGAAATGGCCAAGATAAGGATAGCTCAATATTGGGGCGCGGGCTGCGGAGGCTGCGACGTCGCCCTCCTGGACATCGATGAGAAGATCCTCGGCGTGGCCGAGATAGCGGACATCGCCTTCTGGCCCATCGCCGTCGACACCAAGCTGAAGGACGTCGAGGCCATGCCGGACGGTTACATCACCGCGACTCTGTACAACGGCGCCATCAGGAACAGCGAGAACGAGCACGTGGCGAAGCTGCTGAGGAAGAAGTCGGCCATCATCGTCTCCTTCGGCTCCTGCGCCTGCTACGGGGGCATACCCGGGTTGGCCAACCTGACCAACTCCAAGGAGGTGCTGGAGTACGTGTACACCAAGACGCCATCCTCGGACCAGCAGAAGGCCAAGGACCCGGTCTTCCCACAGCACGAGACGCACACAAAGTACGGCGACCTGGAGCTCCCGGTCCTGTACAACACCGTGAAGACCCTGGACCAGGTCATCGACGTCGACTACTACATGCCGGGCTGCCCGCCCACCACCACCCTGATCAACCAGTTCCTGACCATCGTCGAGAACCACGTGAAGAACGGGGTGCCGCTCCCCCCCAAGGGAGCGATGATCGCCTCTAACAAGACCCTGTGCGACGAGTGCACCAGGACCAAGACGGTGAAGCAGGTGGATGCGGTGTACGGTGCCTTCGAGGTGGACATAGACCCCAAGAAGTGCATGCTCGAGCAGGGCGTCATCTGTTTGGGGCCCGCGACCCGTGCGGGATGCGGGGCCAAGTGCCTGGAGGGCAACCAGCCCTGCCGGGGCTGCATGGGCCCGACGGACCAGGTGCAGGACCAGGGAGGCTCAATGCTGAGCGCGCTGGCGTCCATCTACAAGGTCCAGGACAAGGAGACGCAGATGTCCGAGGAGGACATCCTGAAGATAATGACCCAGGTCAAGGACCCCATGGGGACGTTCTACTGCTATACCATGCCCAAGAGCATCATCAAGAGATCCGTCAAGGAGAGACCAAAGGCCAAGAAGGAGGCCACACCATGAGCCCAGAGATATTCGACAAGACCGCGAAATCGGACTCTAAGCGCATCACCATCGACCCCATCACCAGGCTGGAGGGCCACGGAAAGATCGAGATATTCCTGGACGACAGCGGGAACGTGGCCAACGCTTACTGGCAGGTGCCGGAGCTGCGCGGCTTCGAGCGCTTCTGCATCGGCCGCGTGGCCGAGGACATGAACAAATTGACCTCAAGGCTGTGCGGCGTATGTCCGGGCGCGCACCACCTATGCTCGACCAAGGCCCTGGACAACGTGTACAAGGCGGACCCGCCATTGACGGCGAAGAAGCTCAGGGAGCTGTTCTACGCGGCACACTACGTGCACTCGCACATCGCCCACTTCTACGCCCTGGCGGCACCGGACTTCGTGCTCGGCCCCAGCGCCCCCGCGGCCAAGAGGAACATCCTCGGCGTGGTGGACGTGGTCGGGGTGGAGATCGGCGCCCAGGTGATCAAGGCCCGCTCCTACGCCCAGAAGATCCAGGAGATGCTCGGGGGCAAGGCCACGCACCCGGTGTGCGGCATCCCCGGCGGCATGGCCAAGCCCATGTCCAAGGAGATGCAGGCCGAGACCATCAAGATGGCCAAGTTCTGCGTGGACTTCGCCAAGTTCACCAACCAGATCTTCGCGGACGTGGTGCTGAAGAACAAGGACTACATGGGCATCATCACCTCCAAGGACATCTTCTACAACGAGACCTACCACCTCGGTACCGTGGACAAGAACGGCTTCGTGAACTTCTACGACGGCACCCAGGTCATGATCGACCCGGACGGCAAGGAGGTCGCCCGGTACACCGGCAAGGACTACCTTAAGTACATCGCCGAGCACACAGAGCCCTGGAGCTACGAGAAGTTCTGCTACTTCAAGCCGGTCGGCTGGAAAGGCTTCGTGACCGGCAAGGACTCGGGCATATACCGCGCCACGCCGCTCTCGCGCCTGAACGTGGCCAAGGGGTTCACCACCCCCGAGGCGCAGAAGCTGTACGAGGCGTACAAGGGCACGTTCCGGGACATGGGCATCAAGGGACCGATCCAGCACACCCAGGTCATGCACTGGGCCCGCGTCATCGAGCTGATGTACGCTTCCGAGAAGCTCCTGGAGCTGGCCGAGGACCCGGAGATCACCGACACCAACATCCGCGCCAAGACGGACACGCCGGGCGAGGGCGTCGGCATCCTGGAGGCGCCGCGCGGCACCCTGACTCACCACTATGTCTCGGACGAGAAGGGCATAATCACCGACGTGAACCTGGTGGTAGGGACGACCAACAACAACGCCCCCATCAACATGTCGGTGCAGACCGCGGCCAAGGCCCTTATAAAGAACTGGCAGGTCTCCCCGGGGCTGCTGAACATGGTGGAGATGGCCTACCGCGCCTACGACCCCTGCAACTCGTGCGCCACGCACGTGCTGCCCGGCCAGGCCGCGCTGGTGGTCAACATCCGCAACCCCGACGGCTCTATCTTCCGGCAGATCAAGAACTACTGAAAACGCCTTCCATCCTTTCCATTTCTTTACTCTCATCCCTTTAGCGAAGTCTTTTCCGGCCTTCCGACGGCTCCATGTCATATGCAGGACCTTACGGTGCCTACCCACCTACCTCCCTTGCCCCCGTGCGGCCGAAGAAGGTCCTGGCGCTCTGCGATCCGGCCGGCGGGAACGTCCTCGTCCTCGCACGGGCCCTTGCCAATGGCCTTTCCCGTCTGCAAGTCGCGACCGATGTCCGCCCCATCTCTGATTGGGACTTGGAAGGTCTCTATGGTTGCCAGCTCCTGGTCGTCGGCACGGAGAGCCGGGACTTCGGGCACAGCGAGGGCGCGCGACAGTTCCTGGAGCGGATGCGCGATCTCGACCTGCTCGGGAGGCAGGGCTTCGTCTTCGATGTAAGAGCGAGCAAGCTGGTCATTGCAAGCATCGGGGCGATCGTCGAGAGGCGCATGAAGGCCTGCAAGCTGGAGCTCCCGTTCGAGCGCGAGTGCGCATCGGTCGGCGATTGTGGTTCGCTGGAAAAAGGAGAGGAGAAGCGGTTCGAGGAGCTGGGCCTCGAGATCGCCAAGAAGGTCTGGAGAACAGAAGATAAGGCGCGCCAAGCCCGATCAGTCAATATATTTCTTCGGCTTCTTCACCATCAGGCTTTTCACGCTGCCTAGATGGATGCCGTCCAGGAGGTAGGCCTGTGCGTTCTCGAGGTCCAACATGCCCTTTCCGAAGAGCGGGCCTATCTGCCTGCCCCCGATGAGGTTGACCGGCGAGCCCTGCAGGCTGCGGTTGAGGGACGGGACGACCACCACCTCCGCCGGCAGCTCGGGGTAGCGCGAGTGCGCCTCTTCCTTGAAGGCGCATCTTAGCCAGCACCTCTCCGTGGTTATGTGCCCCACCCCGTCCCGGAACAGGACGGCCGGGTGGTTGTGCGCCATGACCAGGACGCTCCTGGCCATGACCGCGTTGGAGGGCCAGATGTGGCCGTGCACGAAGCCCACGTCCCCGATGGAGAAGCCCGAGGCCGGGTGGATGTGCACGCCGGTGAAGAACACGTCCTCGATGCCAACGTCATGGTTCCCTCGCACCACGTCGATGTTCTCGAAGGCCCTGGACAAGGAGCGGAAGAAACGCGGCAGCTCCGAGTGCTCCTGCTCGCTCGTGCCGGGGACCTGGTGCTTGACGTCGCCCAGCAGCACTAGTCGGTCGCACCCCTCCGCCAGGGAGAGCAGCTCCTCAAGCATCCGGTCCGTCTGCGAGGGCACGATCACGCCCTTGGAGCGCATCTCGTCCTCGAGGCCGATATGGAGGTCCCCGGCGCAGAGGATCGCCTCCCCCCCTGTCAGGATGCGCAGGGCGGGGTGGTCCATGATCGGTGTGATGCAGGTCCCGGCCGTCATATGCCGCTCAACAGCCTCTCCCCCAGGAAGTCCGGCAGCCCGGCGGCGATCACCGCGCTGGCCGCCTCCTCCTTGGGATAGTCTATGCGCCTGAGCTCGAACTCCTGCCCCCTCTCGTCGTAGACGAGGTAGCTCGCCCGCGGGTCCCCGTCCCTCGGCTGTCCGACCGAGCCCGGGTTCACCAGGGCGCCCTCGGGTATCTTCTTGACATATGGGACGTGGGTGTGCCCGCTGATGACTATCTGCGCCTTGGCCAGTTCCAGCAGCTCGGCGTTGGCGTCGTCCTCGAAGACGTACTCGTCGTCGTTGCGCGGGGAGCCGTGGAACATCGCCGCGGGCGTCCCTCCCAGGTTCAAGGAGGTCTGTGGCCTCAGCCTCCGCAGGTAGTCCATGCTCCCGGCGCTGATGTGCTTGGCCGTCCAGAAGATGGCGTTCGCCGCCAAAGGGTTCATGTTGAAGGTGTCCAGGTTGACGCAGGCCCGGTCGTGGTTGCCGGCGATGCAGATGGCCCCGCGCTGCCTGAGCGCCCCGACCACCTCGTTGGGGAAGGGGCAGTACCCTACAAGGTCCCCGGCGCAGATGATGACGTCCGCTCCCTGTTCGTCCACGTCCCCCAGCACACTGTCCAGGGCGTGGATGTTCGAGTGGACGTCGGAGATGATGGCATAGCGCACGGACCGGCTTCCCCCTGCTAATATAGGAACCTGTCGATGCTCGCCCTGACCACCTTGGGTACGCGGTCCGCCACGTCCGTGGCCAGCAGGCAATACCCCAGCTCCTGGTAGGCCAGGTCCCCAGCGGCGCCGTTCACGTAGGCCGCCAGGCGCGCGGCGTCGAAGGGCCTCACGCCTCTGGCCAGCAGCGCCCCCGCGATGCCGGCGAGCACGTCCCCCGTGCCCCCCACGCTCATGCCCGCGTTCCCGGTGCGGTTGAGCTTCACCCGTTCGGCGCTGGCTATCACGTCTATCCTCCCCTTGAGGAGCACGGTCATGCCCGTCCTCTTGGCCAGGTCCTGGGCCTGCTGCATGCGGCCCTCCGGGTCCATGGGCAAGGGCACGCCTGTAAGGCGCTTGAACTCGCCGGCGTGGGGCGTGAGGATTCCGACCTTGTCCTTCAGGATGGAGAGGTCCTTGGACACCACGGTGATGGCGTCGGCGTCGATGACGATGGGCTTGTTGCAGGCCTCGATGACGTCCTCGATGGCCTCCGCAGTCTCCCTGTCGTCGCCGAGCCCGGGGCCGATGACCAGGGCGTCAGACCAGAGGAGCAGCTCCTCGATCTCGTCAGCGTCCTTCTTGGCCAGGTGCCTCTTGCCCTCCAGCTCGCGGACGATGAAGTTGGGCGAGTACGATGCCACGGGGATGTAGGCCCTCTCCGGGACGGCCAATTGGACCAGGTCCACCTTGACACGGTAGGCGCCCATTCCGACCAAGGCAGGGGCTCCCGTGTACGGACCCCCTCCGACCACCAGCAGTCGGCCGTTGTCCCCTTTGTGGGAGTCGGGCGCCGGGATGGGATAGTAGACGAACTCGCCCGGGCCGGTGTAGAGCGCGGCCTCGGCCGGTATCCCGATGTCCTTGATGACTATCTCCCCGGAATTGGCCTCACTCATGCCCTCCTTGGCGTCGTGGAACGTGACCGTGAGCACGGGCTTGACCATCTTGTCCCCGCCGAAGCCGGAAGGCACGTCCACCGAGACGATCTTCGCCTGGGACTCGTTGATGAGGTCGATGAGGCGGGCGTAAGGCTCTTGGACGCGCCCGGTCACGCCGGTCCCGAGCAGGGCGTCCACCACGACGTTGTAATGCGACAGGTCCACCTTCTCGATGGGGATGACCATGTCCTTTACCGCCTCGTACGCGTCCTTGGCGATGTCCGTGCGTATCTGGTCGATGGGTTTGGCCAGGGCGATGGACACCTGGTTGCGCTCCTTGAGGTAGCGGGCGGCCACGAAGCCGTCCCCTCCGTTGTTGCCAGGCCCGCAGAGGACGATGACCTTCAGGCCGCCGCCCCACTTCTCCCAAGCGACCTCCGCCACGGCCCGCCCCGCGTTTTCCATCAGGAAGCCAGTGGGCACGCCCAAGCTCTCGGAGTTGATATCGAGCACGCGGAATTCCTTAGCCGGAAGCATGTCGTTCCTATTAGACTGGCCGTGATTAATATTTTGCCGAGCGGGACATCATTTTAATACTGATGGCGCCATTCGAAGCCTGATACAACATGTCAGACATCAGGCGACTTGTCCTGGACGTGCTCAAGCCGCATCACCCCTCCATCGTGGAACTGGCACGCCGCTTGAGCGTGCTGGAGGGCGTCTCCGGGGTGAACTGCACCCTCGAGGAGGTGGACCAGGAGACGGAGAGCATCAAGATCACCATCGAAGGTAACGCCATAGACGTCGAGGCCCTGGAGCAGGCCATATCCGAATCCGGGGCGGCCATACATTCTGTGGACAGCGTCTCCGCGGGCAAGAAGCTGGTCGAAGAGGTCGAGACCCCTCAGGACCGCTGATAGCGCACCAGGCGCTCCCCGACTTTGATGAGAAGCTGGGACTTAGGCATCTGCCTATCGACCAGCACCCTCCCCTTCTTCTGGTGCCATTGGCCGGGGTAGGCCTTGTCCACCTCCACCTTGTGCTCCAGGCCGAGGCTCTGGCAGGCCTTGGAGATGAGCTCGGTGCTAGGCTGGGCGATGGCCAGCGACTTCTTGACCTTGCGGCCCTCGCCCCTCGTCAGGTTGATGTCAAAATATTCGGGCCAGAGGACCCAAGCCTTCTCCTCGTCCACGGCCCTAACCCCCTATGGCATCTGGCAATAGATGGCTCACTTCACCAGGACCGCGTTCACCGCTCCGTCCTGGCCGGGACGGGAGGTCACCTTGGCCAGGCCGATCTCGGTCTGGATCATGGCGCCCTTGTTAATGATGTTGCGTTGGACGTAGTTCGGGTTGGCGGAGTTCTCCTTGACGGTCAGGATCTTGACCTTCTGGGTCTTTTTGGTCGATGGGTCGACGACGTTGGCGAAGTTCGCCTTCAGCGCCCTGACCTTGACGTTGTCCCCGCGGGTACGGAGCTTCTCGAGGCGCATCTCGCCCAGGTAGGTGAACTCGGCGTCCCGGCCGATCTCGAAGCGCCTCTTCTTCCTTGCCAATCGCAGCCTTCCGCCCGAAGGCTTGCGCTTGGACTTGCCCTGCCAAAGTGCCATAGTAACCTGTTGGCAAAAATGGAACGTTGTATAAATATGTTTCCGGCTTTGAAAAACGCTCCATAAACTCTCAGAGCGACAATTTCGAAGCGTACTTCCTACGGACTCTCTCGATCAATGTCATCTCCTCCACTGAATGGACTGGGCAGTACATGATGAACATAAGGTACGCGAATGGCGAGATGCATATCATATTCATCAGTGATATGGAGAAGGAGATCGAGATGCTCCTGGGCGAAGGGTATGTCGAGATTATCCCGTCTTAACGATTGATTTATGTAGTATGCCCTTGCTAAAATCCCCATAAGGCTTTGCCTTGGAGGGTCAGAATGAAAGATGCTGGACATAGACAGCGAGTTGAAATCGCAATAAAATTGAAAGAACCAGACCATGTCCCTGTACACAACTTCGCTAATATCACGCCTTTGAAGAGTGCTGGCTTGACCATGGGGCAGGTCAGGTTCGATGCCAAGAGGTCGGCGGAGGCGGCGCTGAGGTACGCGAAGATGACTCACTCGGACTTCGTCTTCCCGCAGATGGACATCAACATCATGTATGCGGACCTAGGGGTCGAGGTCAAGTTGCCAGATGACAACTATAGCAGCGTCATGTCTGAGCTAATAAAGGAACCGGAGGACCTGGACAAGATGGAGCTCTACGACCCCTCGGATCCTAAGAGTTGCCCCAAGTTCATGGACGCCATTGTGAACAAGGTTGCGGCGACCGCGAAGCTTGCGGATGAGGATTTTCACGTCGCGGGTATTTCCTGGGGGCCCTTCACCATAGCCGGCCATCTTCGTGGCACTGAGAAGATGATGATGGACACCTTCCAGAATCCGGAGTTCGTTACTAAACTCGTAAAGAAGACCGCGAAATGGGCAGGGTCTCTGGAGAAGAGATGCTCGGAGGCCGGGGCGACACACACCTGGATGCCGGACCCAAGCGCCTCGGAGGACTTGATCTCGGCGGACACGTACAAGCAGTTCGTATATGAGCCGGCCAAATCAATGATCCACGGCCTCAAGAAGGAGTTCAAGGCGCCCTTCATCATGCACATCTGCGGCGACACGACCAATACCATGAAGCTGCTAACCGAGATTGGCGTGGACATCTTCAGCCT
>DATIXC010000071.1:0-7694 GCA_035518995.1 Methanomassiliicoccales archaeon
GCAGCGCCGAGCGCACCTGGTCCGCGGAGAAGGAGGTGTAGGCGGCGATGGCGTAGAAGGGCAAGGGCCCGTAGGCGCGCAGGAAGCGCTCGACGATCTTCAGAACCGGGTCCCCGTGGAAATCCGGCGCGGTGAAGGGGATGTAGACGTTCTCCCGGGACCAGTCCTCGCCCTCCTCGTACTTCCGGACCACGTACATGTTGCGGTCCAGCCGGTCGATGGAGTCCTTGACCTCCTCCTTGTCGGCGCCGAGCTCCTGCACCAGCTGGCGCATGCTGAGCCCCTCGTACGAGGCGAGGACGTCCAGCACCCTCTGGTCGAATGAGGTGATGGCCGACTGGCGGAAGGCGGCCACGTACAGCGGCGCGTCCTCGGCCAGGACGTACCTCACCCTGCCCCGGAAGAAGCGGCCCAGCAGCACCCTGCCTTCGGACCGCAGGTCCTCCCAGCGGGCCTTGTCGAAGCTCGGCACCCTCCGATAGATGTCCAGGAGCATGCCGCACTCGTTCAGGCGGCGAAGGCACTCCTCCTCGGTGGCGAACGGGCCGTCGAGCTTGTGCCGGCGGAACGAGTCCACCGTCCTGGAGTCGAAGGCCGTGGCGTCGCCTTGGCGCAGGCGGAGGTGGTCCAGCTTGAGCATGTACTGAGGGCGCTCCGAGACCACGAACCTCCCCTCGTCCAGCACCTCCTCGGCCACCATGGCGGCCACCGCCCTCCTGACCTCGTCCTCCTCCTGGCCCAGGGCGAAGGCCAGCTCCTCGACGGTGGACGGCCCGAAGGCGCCCAGGTGGGTAGCGATGGCCGAATCCAGGGCGCGCTCCCTGTCCGCCGCGGGGAGGTCGCGCTTGCGATACCTCCACCTGCCGCCGCGGCGCGAGGTCCTGCCTATCGAATGCGATACCTCCAGGGAGTGCAGGGAGCGGACCGCCTTGTCCATGTCCGCGCCGAGGGAGGCGGCGATCTCGTTCGCGCCCCTCTCCTCGCCGAGCAAGGAAAGGGCCCTCTGGTCCAGCTCCGTCCCCTGTCGATCGCGCTTGAGGATGGCGGCGTACTGGGGCAGGTCCTCCGCGGCCACGAAGCGCACGTCGTCCTGGTACACGGAGGCGATCCTGCCCTCCTCCAGCAGCTCCTCCGACCAGGCGTCGACCTGGTCCTTGGAGGGCGTGGCGTAGGGGTATATGGAGCGCCCTCGCTCCTTGAAGAGGTGGAGCGGGCCGGTGCGCCTGAGGACGGCGAGGATGTCCTCCTTCCCCTCCACCCGACCGATCTTGCGCCGGAAGTAGTCTGAGACCTTCTCCTCCTCGAACTCGAACCGGTCCAGCTCACCCTCCATCACCTTGGAGAGGACCTTGCGGTGCAGCTCGCGCAGCAGCGAGGAGCGGTCCTCCATGAGCACGATGTCCGATATCCCGGCCAGCACGACGTTGTGCGCGAACGGGGAGGGGGAGGCGGAGAAGTCGATCATGGCCAGCGACATATCGCCCTTCTCGATGGAATCGAGCACCAAGCGGGCGTTGGCCAGGTCCATCACGTCCTCGAGGATCTCGCGGAAGGTCTCCTCGATCACCGGCACGTCGTGGAGGCTGCTGAGGTAATCTAGCAGGTAGCCGGAGCGGACCTGCTGGCGGTTCACCGAGACCTCCCTGCCCTTGTAGTTGCGAAGTATCATGAAGGAGCGGGCGGCGGTGTGGCGGAACCTCTGCTTGAATATCTCCGAGTCCCGGATGGCCTTCCGCAGAATCGCTTCCAGGTCCTTGCTCGGTACCAGGCCCTCGACCTCCCGCAGCTTGAGCTGCCGCGGGACGGAGATCATGAAGGCGTCGTCCACCACGCTGACGGAGACGTTGCACCCCAGCCTCTGGGTGAGCTGGAAGGCGTAGGCCCTCGACAATGCGTCGTTCACCCGGCGCCCGAAGGGGAAGTGGAAGACGAGGTTGTGGTTGCCGGTCCGGTCCAGGTAGCCCTCGATGGCCAAGGTCCGGTCGTCGGGGATGATGTCCACCGCCGCCCGCTGCTCCTTGAAATAGGAGAGGATGGAGCGGGCGCTGCCGTGGTCGATGTCGAAGTCGTTGACCAGCCAGCTCAGCACCTGCTCCTCGGGCTCGTCCAGCCTCTGGGCGAGCTCGCGGCGGAACCTGGCCACCTCCATGGAGAGGTCGAAGGAGCGCGGGAGCATCTCCCCGGTCCAGGAGGGGACGGTCGGCTTTCGCCCCGAGGCGGACTTGACGAAAACCCTCATGCCCTTGGCGCGGGCGAACTCGTAGGACTTGCCGCCGAGGACGAACACGTCCCTAGTTGCCAGTCGCTCGACGAACTTCTCCGACAGGTCCCCGATGAAGGCCCCGCGCTCGTTGACGACCTTGTAGTTCGCCTCCTCGGGGATGGTCCCAAGGTTGAGGAAGTAGATCATGCGGCCGCCCTTCCTCTTGCCGAAGCGCCCCTCCACCTCGTCGTACCAGACCTTCGAGTAGACGCCCTCGAACCCCTCCTTGCTCCCGAGGTAGCGGAGGACGCTGAGGAAGGACTCCTTGCTCAGGTCGCGGTAGCAGTGCGAGCGCCTCACCACCTGGTACGCGTCGTCCACCTCCCAACGCTTCTCCAGGCTCATGCCCACCAAGGATTGCGCGAGCACGTCGAGGCAGTTCTCGGGTATGGTGACGCGGTCGATGTTGGCCCGGTGCGCCGCCCTGCAAAGGACCGCGCACTCCACCAGGTCGTCCTTCTCGAACACGATCATGCGGCCCTTGGATGTCCTCCCCTGGGAGTGCCCGCTGCGGCCGATGCGCTGCATGCCCTTGGCCACCGACTTGGGGGAGCCGATCTGGCACACCAGGTCGACGAAACCGATGTCGATCCCCAGCTCCAGAGAGGTGGAGGAGACCACGCACTTCAGCTGTCCGTTCTTCAGACGCTCCTCGACGTCCAGCCTCGTCTCCTTCGAGAGCGAGCCGTGGTGCGCCTCGATGCTCTCCAGCCCCCGCTCCTTGAGCTTGAAGACCACGTTCTCCGTCCCGGAGCGGGTGTTGGTGAAGACGATGGTGCTCTGGTGCTGGTCGATCATCTCCTTGAGCATGTCGTACATCTTGGAGTTGGTGATCTCGAACGACAGCTCGGTCATGTCGTCGGCGGGGCAGAGCACCTTCAGGTCCAGGTTCTTCCGCGTCTTGACCTCGACCAGGTACACGTCCCGCCCCTTCCCCTCCTGGTGGCCGACCAGGAACTGGGCTATCTCCTCGATGGGGGCGAGAGTGGCTGAGAGCCCGATGCGTGTGAAGGCCCTCTTGCAATAGTCCTGCAGCCTCTCCAGCGTCAGGGACAGGAAGACGCCGCGCTTGGAATCGCATATCTCGTGGATCTCGTCCAGGATGACGTACTCCACCCCGAGGAACTTCTCGCGGAACTTCGGAGCCGCCAGCGCCAAGGCGAGGGACTCCGGGGTGGTGATGAGGATGTGAGGCGGGTGCTTGAGCATCCTCTGCCTGTCGGCCTGGGACGTGTCCCCGGTCCTGACGCCGACCCGTATCTTGGGCATGTCCGCATGCTCCCTCCGGGCCAGCTCCGAGATCTCCCGCAGGGGCTCATCCAGGTTGCGGTTGATGTCGTTGGCCAAGGCCTTGAGGGGCGAGACGTAGACGCAGTAGATCCTCTCCTCTAGCCGCCCCGACTTCGCGTACTTGAACAGCTCGTTGATGATGCTGAGGAAGGCGGTCATGGTCTTGCCCGAGCCGGTCGGGCTGGAAACGAGGACGTTCCGGCGCTGATGGATGATGGGGATGGCGTAGGACTGGGGCTCGGTCATGTCCTCGAACTTGGAGGTGAACCACTCCTCGATGAGCGGCTCCATGAGGCCGAGCACCTCCTTCTTGCTGTGCCTGTGTGCTACTCTTTCCATGCGTCTGCACCGGGCTTGAATCACGCTCCATTCGGCGCCCTGGTATTACTAGTTTGCTGCCTTCCCCAGGCACGCGACGGATAATTCCTCCCTTGGCCGACCGGGCCATAAGCATCGTCCTGGGGACTTCGAAGCTTGCCGTCACCTTTATCACGGCGATGGGCCTAGTCGGTCACGATGAGCTACAACTGGTTCAAGATTGAGGACGGGGTGGCGAGCGCTTCATGGAAGGAGTGGAAGGCCTGCGCCAAGGACAGGGAGGACCTCAAGGCCTCATCGGCCCTGGGCATCAAGGTCTTCCAGGTGTGCATGGGACCCCAGGTCCCCCCCATGCCAAGACATGCAAAGGCGCTGATCGAGGCTTTCGCCCATGCCCTTCACCACGGTTTCGACGAGGTGGACGGGAAGACGGTCCGGGAGCTGGTCTCGAGCTTCGAGGGCAGCGGGGTGCTGGTGGAGCCGCGCTTCTGGGAGGACCCCCGCCACCGGCTGGCGCAGCAATTGGCGCTGAACGGGATGCCTCAACGCGGAGGGGGCCTGGCTAGAGTCGAGCTCCTGGCCCTGGAAGATGACCTGGACCATAACGTCCGCCTCAACCTGCTGCGCCTGGCCTGGATCCTCGAGCTGGGGGCGGGGATGGGCTCCCCCTACTCGAAATCGCAATCGGACGACTGGCGCTCGCCCAGGAAGATATCCGATGCGCTGAGCGAGATATCCCAGCTGCTCGACGAGGGGTTGCCAGAGTTCCTCGACGCCAAGGAGACCAAGGCGCTAAGGAGGCTGATCTCGGACCTCAGGAAGCTCGGCGCCCCCACTCTCGGGCCAGAGGCCTTGGTCAACCTTTCCCAGAGGTCGGACATTGGCATGAGCTCGGACGGGAGGCCCGTCCTCCTCTCGGCCGCTTTCAAGGCTGGGGACATCGATGCCAAGGACGCTCGCGCCTGGCGCAGGTCCTGCTTCCTGTACGGCTCCCTCCTGATCGCGCTCAAGGTGATGATGCTCGCGCACGTCTCAGGGGAGGTCGGAGGCCTCCGGCCCACGAGTGCACTGCTCTGATGGACATCATATTCCGCTCGAAAAGGTTTTGAGCTCGCAGGCGTTTAAAATGCCGATAAGTTGAGAAAACCAGTCGTCTTGCTGCTAGTGTTCTCGTTGCTCGCCCTATCCCTGATGCCCGCCTCCGTTTCGGTAACGGCGGAAGGCCCAGAGCATGTTGTTTCAGGAGCCGCGAGGGACCTGGCAGGGGTGGCGATGACCAACGTGGTCGTCCAAGCCCAGAGGGTGGATAACGGGTCCGCCTACACGGCCGTCACGGCCGAGGGCGGGCTCTACACCATCGAGCTTCCAGACGGGCTGTACAATGTGTCGGCCATGATCGATGGTTACAGTTCCAACATAACTTATGCCATGCTCATGGTGGCAGCGGACATCGAGAGCGTGGATTTCACCATCCAGGTGGTCACCGGAGGGGTCGAGGGCCATGTGACCTCTGGCGAATCACCCATCGTCGGGGCCCAAGTGGTCCTGTCGAACGGCAATTCCACCTACCTCGGCACGACGTCTTTCCCTCTCGGCGGTTATTCAATAGCGGGGGTGGTCCCGGGGGTGTTCGTGGCCAGGGCGGAGATGTTGGGATATTGGACCAACGTGTCCCAGCTGCCCGTGTACGTCTCTGGGAACCAGGTCACCGACTTGGATTTCGTGCTGGACCCCCAGCCCGCGCGCATCTTCGGTAAGGTGACGGTGGACGGCAATCCCGAGGAGGGCGTGAGCGCACGCCTGATGCTTGGGACGGAGGAGGTCAGGGTCGCGGTCACCGACGCGCACGGCAACTACTCCTTCTCCAACATCATCGCCGGCGAGTACCAGGTCGTGTTCAGCAAGGAAGGCCTGGTGGAGAAGACCTACCCCATCTCGATATCCCCGTTCGAGGACAAGGAGCTCTCGATCTCCATGGAGACGGCGCCCGCATCGGGCAACAGCGGCTTCATCGACGGCCTGGACCTGACGCACTCCATGATGGTCGTGGCCTTGATAGTGGTGATGCTGCTGATGGCCTTCGCCATAATCGTCAGGATGCAGGTCATGAAGAGACCGGAGCTGCTGGCCAAAGAGGACGAGGAGAAGGAGGAGGAGCCCCCGAAGAAGGCCGATAAGAGGTGACCTCAGATCCCGAGCGAGCTCCTTGCCTTGGCCAGGTTGGCCCTGACCTCGTCGTCGACCTTTTTGTAGAGGCTGTTGCCGTTGGCGTCGATGGCCACGGTCACGGGGCCGAAGCCCTTCACCTCCAATATCCACATGGCCTCCGGCATCCCCAGGTCCAGCCATTCCACGCCCTTCACGTCGGTCACGCCCTCGGCCCCCTGCACCGCCGCCCCCCCGGTGAACGCCAGGTAGACGCATCCGAGCCTGGCCATGGCATCGACCGTCGGCTGGGACATCCCCCCCTTCCCGATTATGGCCCTGACGCCGAACCTCTCGATGAACTCTGGCTCCAGGGAGTTCATGCGGGAGCTGGTGGTCGGGCCGGCGGCGATGGCCCTCCAGTTGCCTCCGTCCTTCTTCATTATGGGGCCGGAATGGAAGATCGCCGCTCCTTCCAGGTCGATCGGGAGCTTCCTTCCCTCCCGCGCGTGCTCCAGGGCGCGGATGTGAACCTCGTCCCGTCCGGTGACGATGGTGCCGTCGATGGTCACGGTGTCACCTAACCTCAGCGCACGGACATCGTTCTCGCTCAGCGGCGTCCTCAGCCTCAAACGAAGCCCTCCCTGGAATAATGCACGCTGCCGTCCTTCATGATGCGCGCGGCGGCCCGACGGGCCGCCCAGCACTGGAGGGTGACGGCGATGGGGAGGCTGGCCGTATGGCAATACGCTTCCTCCGCCTTCACCCCCAGGACGGTGGTCCTACCTCCAAGTCCCATGGGCCCGATGCCAGTGAGGTTCAGGGCCTGCTTGAGCTCGCCTTCGAGGTTGGCCAGGGCGGCGTCCTTGTTCTCCCTGTCCAGCCTTCCCAGGACCGCCTTCTTGGAGAGGAGGAGCGCCTGGTCGGCCGACCCTCCGATGCCGAGCCCGACGATGGTGGGGGGACAGGGGTTGCCTCCCGCCTTCACGACCGTGTCCAGGACGAAGGACTTGATGCCCTTCATTCCTTGTGACGGGGTGAGCATCGCCAGGGCGGTCATGTTCTCGGAGCCCGCCCCCTTGGTCATGACCGTGATCTCCGTGTAATCGACGTCAGCGAACTCGAAGTGGACGCTGGGCATGCCCTTTCCCAGGTTATCGCCAGGGTTGTGCCTCGTCAGGGGATGGACCACGTTAGGGCGGAGCGGGATCTCGGACGTGGCCCGGGAGACCCCCCTGCGGATGCCCTCCTCCAGATTGGAGAGGCACTTGCCCTTGACGAAGAATAACGGAATCCCGGTGTCCTGGCACATCGGCAGGGAGAGGCGGTCGGCGGCCGCTATGTTGGCGAGGATGTTCTGGAGCTGTTGCCGGGCGATCTCGCTGGTCTCCTCCCTCTCAGCCTTCTTCAAAGCCTCCAGCACATCCTCTGGCAAGGTGGTCACGGCCGTCCTCAGTAGATTGACCGTGACGTCCTCCAGCAGCTTAGTGAATCTCATCTAGCCCCCGCTCTCATGGTGTATCCCGTACCGAAATATGAATCATTTTCCAGGGACGACAGAAGGATTAATATCGTCTGAATCCTACGAGGAGGGAAACCCAAGGCGGTCCACGATGCAGGAACCAATAGTATTGCAGAACCTCACCAAGGTCTATGGAAAGGAGCTGAAGGCGGTCGA
>DATIXC010000072.1:0-4429 GCA_035518995.1 Methanomassiliicoccales archaeon
GGGTGTAGGCGCGGCGCCAGGCCTCGATGATGTTGTTCTTCATTGCCGTCCCCAATGGCCCGTAGTCGTAAAGGCCGGCGATCCCGCCGTAGATCTCATACGCTGGCCAGATGAAGCCCCTGCGCTTGCACAGGGAGAGCACGTCCGCCGAGTTCATCCTATTCACCGGTGAGCACCGAGATTATGTCCAGGTCGTAGATCATGGCCAGGAGGTTGTCCTTGGCGTCCCGAACTGGCAACTGCCCGAAGTCGTTCTTCCTCATTATCCTTGCGGCCTCGGACACCGAGGTCTTGCGGAAGACGGTGGTCGGCGACCTGACCATTACGTCCTTGACGGTCGCCCCGGGCAGCTCGAGCTTGGAGACCTCGTACCACAGCTTCATCACGCTGCGCATGCCCTCCCAGCTCCATTCGTCCTCGTCCTTGCCGATCCCCATCTCGGTCTTGGCCACCCTGCCGTTGACGATGCTGGTGTTGAACAGGTCCCTGTCCGTGAGGATGCCGACCAGCCTGCCGCGCTCGTCCAGCACGGGCAGGGCGGAGACCCGACTGACCTTTAGTGTGACCAGGGCCAGGACGAGGGGCGACTCCTCGAAGATCGGCACGCAGGTGGACTTTATGACGCTCTCCACCGTCTCGCTGAACCCGGCCTTCTCCACCACACCTAGCAAGTCGGTGGGGGTCACGATCCCGACGAGCCGGTTCTTGTCCACGACCGGCAGGTGGCGCACGCCGCCCTTGCAGAAGATGTTGGCCGCCCTCTCCACATGGTCCTTGGGGCCTATGGTGGGCGGGTCCCGATTCATGAGCATGGCCAGCTGGTCCTCGTCCGGCTTGTTGAAGATGTCCTGCCTGGTGATCAGCCCGGTCAGCGTGCCGTCGCTCCTCTTGACCACTGGCAGCCCGGTGATGTTGTGCTTGATCATTATCTTGAGGACGTCCGTCCGGCTCCCCGGGACCTGGGCCACGATAGGGTTGGCCGTCATCACCTCCCCCACGTTGGTCATGGCGCTCCTCCCCTGACCGCCCTGACGACCATGACCGGGCAATCCGCGAACCTGACCACCCTCTCCGCGACGCTGCCCAGGAGGATCTTGGAGATTCCTGTCCTGCCAAGGGTGCCCATGACTATCAGGTCGTGCAGCCTGGAGGCGTCGATGATCTTCCTGGCGGGCGACCCCTCCTCCACCTTGGTGGTCACCTTGACGCCGAGCTTGGCACCCTCCGCCTTGACGTACTCGACCGCGTCCTGGCCCTCCTTTTCCAAGAGGGAGTAGACAGAGACGATGGTCGAGTCCATGGGGAAGTTGATGAAGGACGTCTGGTCCACGACGTACAGCGCGGTCACTTCCGCGTCCATCACCTGGGCCATCTCCAGGCCTTTCATTATCGCTTCCTTGGTGTTGTCGCTTCCGTCGGTCGGTATCAGGATCTTCTTGAAGAGTGTCATTCTCCTCCTCTCCATTCCTCTTCGCCCAGGCAGATCATGAGGGGATCAGCGGAGCTGCCCCGCAGCACCAGATCGGTGGTAGGGTCGCCTCCATGCGAGCCCATCACCATGAAGTCGCATGGGGTTCCAGGCACCATACCTATTGTGGCTCGCCTCATTAATAAGTTCTTGCCATTCTTCAAGGCCATTTCGAGCACTGGTGAGACGTCCTTGACGCCCTGCTGCCGCAAGAGGCGCGCCGCGCTCTCCACCTCCGCCAGCATGTCGGGCAGGGTGAACATGGCGTTGTCGGTCCCGAGGGCCACGGTCGCCCCCGCCTTGAGCATCAATGCCAGGGGCGACGTCCCCCCGAAGAACAGGTTGGATCGAGGGCAGGATACTATGGGCACCTTCTGCTTGGCGCAGGCCTCGATGTCCCCTTCGTTCGCCATGGTCATATGGACCACGAAGGTGGGCCGCAGGTCGAGCACGGCGTCGATGTCCTCGCGCACCCTCTCCGAGGCGTGGAGGGCGAAGGGCCTGTGCTTGGAGCGCACGTACCTGGCCAGCTCGGAGAGCTCCGCCAGGTCCCAGTCGCTGATGCTGGATATGCCGATGCCGTCCGCGCAGCCAAGGACCGCGTCCACCTCCTCACGATCGAAGCGCAGGTGTTGTGGGCGCCCCATGACCAAGGGCTTGGGCCATCCCTTCTGGTCCCTCAGGGCGCGGGCACCCTCCTTCCCGCCCTCGCGGAAGTCGATGAAGCGGGAGCAGCCCCTCCGCAGCATGATCGAGCGCACGGCCTGGAACGCCTGTCCCAATTCCTTCTTGGACGTCAGGCGCAGCATCCGGTGCTTCAGCCCCTCTGGGGGGGCAACGAGCTCCTCCAGGGAGAGGGTGAGGTCCACGGGGACGAGGTAGTCGGCGATGTGGGTATGGGCATCGGTCATGGTGGGAAGGACGATGCCGGCCGCCTCCGCCCTTTTCACTGGGCCCTCGGCCACCTCCACCACCATCCCGCCCTCGAAACCGACGTGGCCGTCGATGAAGCCCTCCTCGGTCAGGACCTTCCCGGAGACGTAGCGCATCCCTCTATGATGGCCTACCCAATACTTCAAAATGTCATCCCTCCCAGTGGAAGGATTTTTATAAGACGTCTATTCTCAGGGGCGCAAGAGGTAATACCAATGGTCGCCAAAGTGAAAGCCGAGGACTGCGTCGGATGCGGTCTTTGCGAGGACGCCTGCCCCAGCAATTCCATCAAGGTGGATGAGATCGCGGTCGTCGACGCGAATACCTGCACCAACTGCGGGACATGCGCTGACGAGTGCCCGAACTCCGCCATCGAAGTCGAGAAGTGATTTTACAGTTCGATTCTCAAGGGGCGAAAGCCCCATGCCATAAATTTTATCTATGTTATTAGATACTTTATCTCATCATTGTCCCTTGGTCAGGACCAATACGGTTTCTGGATGTACTTGTAGGCGGAATTGGCGGCGGTGGCCCCCTCTCCGCACCCGGTTATGATCTGCCTGTACTTGCCAGGATAGATGACGATGTCCCCGCAGGCGAAGACGCCCTTGCGGGATGTCCGCATCTCCGTGTCCACCTTGATGAGCCCGTCCTCAAGGGCCAGCCCCCACCGGCCCAGGTCGCTCGTGTCCGGCGAGGAGCCGATGTTGATCACCACCACGTCGGCCGGGATCTCCTTGCGGGTGCCGTCCTTCAGCTTGAGGACGATGCTCGTCACCTGGGTGTCGCCCTTGATCTCGTCCACCTCGGAGGACATGTAGGTGTCCACCCCGGAGGCGTTGATCCTCTCCACGTAGACCTGGTCCGCCCGGAACTGGTCCCTGCGATGGACAATGCACACGTCCGTGACCTCGCAGGCGAGCAGGGCCATCTCCAAGGCGCTGTTCCCTCCGCCGATCATGACGACGTTCTTGCCTACGAGCTCCTTGCGGTTGGGGAGCTTGTAGCTCACCCCCTTCCCCTCGAGCTCCACCTCGCCCTTGGCCCCGAGCCTCTTCGGCTTGTAGAGGCCGGCACCGATGGCCACTATCACCGTCTTAACCTCGTACCGATCCTTGTCGGTGATGACCACCAGCCCGTTCTCGGCGTCGTCGATCTCGAGCGCGCGCTCGTGGTTGTGCACGCTGCATCCGACCGCTAGGGCGTGCGAGATCAGGAGATTGACAAGCTCCTTGGCCTCAGGGACGACCAGGCCCGGGTAGTTCTCGATGGGCTTGTCGGGGTAGATGTTGATGAGCTGCCCCCCGGAGTCCCCGGCCTCGATCAGCGCGCATTGAAGGTTGCGCGAAGCGGCGTAGATCCCAGCGGTAAGCCCGGCTGGGCCTCCTCCGATGACCACCAGGTCCAGTTCCATCGCTCTTCGTGTATGACAACTCCCATTAAATAAATGTCCCATGGCCAGGCCCTCGGCCCTGGCGAAGGGATTATAAGAAAGGTGGGCCGTCCAAGGGGCATGGCCTCCTTCCGTGCCTTCATCGCCATAGACCTCGCGCCCATGCCGGGGCTGGACGCGTTCTTGAATGAATTATCCCGGGTCAAGGGGCTGAAGCCGGTCGATCCCAGGAACCTCCACGTCACCCTGAAGTTCCTCGGCAGCGTCGACGAGGCCCTGGTGCCGAGGATCGGCGAGGTGATGAGGGCCAGCTGCGAAGGCATCCCTCCGTTCCAGGTCGAGGCTCAAGGCTCAGGGGTCTTCCCGCCCAAGGGCAGCGCCCGCGTCGTCTGGGCCGACCTCAAGGGGGCCGAGCCCATGGCGACGATGGCAACGAGGCTGGAGAAGGCGATGGAACCATTGGGCTTCGCTCCCGAGGGGCGGGGCTTCAGGCCGCACCTGACATTGGCGAGGGTCAAGGACCAGTCGGCCTCATCGCCGGCACGGGCGATAGCCTCCTCCTACCAATCCTCGTTCTTCGGGAAGAAGACCGTCGCCGAGGTCCTCCTCAAGAGCAGCGTGCTCCGCCCTCAGGG
>DATIXC010000073.1:0-4662 GCA_035518995.1 Methanomassiliicoccales archaeon
ACCACGTCCACGTCGATCTCGATGGCGTGCGAGAGGTACTTGTCGACCAGCACCGGGTGCGCCTTGGAGACCTTGACCGCGGTGGCCACGTAGGTCTTCAGCTCCTCCTCGTTGAGGATGATCTCCATGCCCCTCCCGCCAAGGACGTAGGACGGCCTCAGCAGCACCGGATAGCCGATCTGCGTCGCCACCGCCTTTACCTCGTCGGCCGAGAAGCCCGTGCCGTGCTCCGGCTGCTTGATCCCCAGCTCCTTCATGAGGGCGGTCCAGCGCTTCCGGTCCTCGGCCACGTCGATCATGTCCGAGCTCGTCCCGAGGATCTTGCACTTATGGCCCTTCAAGGCCGCCTCCAAGGGAACGGCGAGATTGATGGATGTCTGCCCTCCGTACTGCACGACGATCCCGTCGGCGTCCTCCCTCTCGACGACGTTCAGCACGTCCTCCAGGGTGAGGGGTTCGAAGTAGAGGCGGTCGGATATGTCGTAATCGGTGGACACCGTCTCCGGGTTGTTGTTGATCACGATGGCGTAGACCCCTTCCTCCTGGCAGGCCATCACGCCGTGCACGCAGCAGTAGTCGAACTCGATCCCTTGTCCGATGCGGATCGGCCCCCCGCCCACGATAATGACCTTCCGCCTGGGGGAGGGCTTGGCCTCGCACTCGCTCCCGTAGGTAGAATAGTAGTAGGGCGTCTCGGCCTGGAACTCCGCCGCGCAGGTGTCCACCATCTTGTACGTAGGGACGATGCCGGCGATCTTCCGCCCCTCGCGCACGTGCTCTGGCGGGAGCTTCTTCAGGTGGGCGATGCTCTCGTCCGGGAAGCCCATGTTCTTGGCGCGCCTGAGGGTCTTGAGCTCGAGCGAGCTGGACTCCCTGAGGTTGCGCTCCATCTCCACCAGATTCTTGATCTTGTTGAGGAAGAACGCGTCCCACTTAGTGATGTTGGCTATTTCCTCGACGGTCATGCCCCGTCGTATGGCCTCGGCGATGGCGAAGAGCCTCTTGTCCGTGGGCTTCTTCAGCTCGAGGTTCAGCTCCTCGTCGGTCCACGGCTCGGGCTCAAGGTCTATCTTGTCTATCTCCAGGGAGCGCACGGCCTTCATCACGCCCTCCTCGACCGTCCGCCCGATGGCCATGACCTCACCCGTGGATTTCATCTGGGTGCCGAGCGCCTTGTCCACGGTGCGGAACTTGTCGAAGGGCCAGCGCGGTATTTTTAGCACCACATAGTCCAAGGCGGGCTCGAAGGCGGCGAAGGTCTTCCCGGTGATGCGGTTGGGTATCTCGTCTAAGGTCTTGCCGATGGCGATCTTGGCTGCCACCCTGGCTATCGGGTATCCCGTGGCCTTGGATGCCAGCGCCGAAGACCTCGAGACGCGAGGGTTGACCTCGATCACCCGGTACTCCCTGGTCTCCTGGTTCAATGCGAACTGGACGTTGCAGCCGCCCTCTATCCTCAGCGCCCTGATTATCTTGATGGAGGCGGTCCGAAGCCTCTGATGGTCCATGTCGTTGAGGGTCTGGGAGGGGGCGATGACGATGCTCTCCCCGGTATGGATCCCCATGGGGTCGAGGTTCTCCATGTTGCAGATGATGACGCAGTTGTCATTGCGGTCGCGCATCACCTCGTACTCGTACTCCTTCCAGCCCAGGACGCTCTCCTCGATCAGGACCTGGTGGATGCGCGAATAGATCAGTCCGCGTCCACAGATCTCCTCCAGTTCCTCGTCGTTGTAGGCGATGCCCCCTCCCGTTCCCCCGAGGGTGAAGCCGGGGCGGATGAGGACGGGGTACATCCCGATCTCCTTGACGGCCTGCTTGGCCTCATCGATGGAGTGGACCGCCTTGCTCTTGGGGATGGGCTCGCCTATCCGGATCATGGTCTGCTTGAAGAGCTCGCGGTCCTCCGAGAGGGCTATGGCCTCGGGCTGGGTGCCCAATAGGCGGACCCCAAGCCGTTCCAATGTCCCGTTATCGGCAAGCTCCGAACATAGGTTCAGGGCGGTCTGGCCCCCCATCCCGGAGAGGATGCCGTACACCTGCTCCTTCTCGATGATTCTTGTGATGGTCTCGACGTCCAGTGGCTCCACGTAGACCTTGTCCGCGGTCGCCAGGTCGGTCTGGATGGTCGCGGGGTTGGAGTTGACCAGGACGGTCTGGAAGCCCTCTTCCTTTAAAGAGCGGCAGGCCTGCGAGCCGGAGAAGTCGAACTCTGCGGCCTGACCGATGACGATCGGCCCCGAGCCGATCACCATGAGCTTGGCGCCGTTCGGAGGGCGGCTCATCGCCTCGCCTCCATGAGCTTGGCGAACTCGTCGAAGAGGAAATTGGTGTCCTTCGGCCCGGGGGAGGCCTCGGGATGGTACTGGGCGGAGAAGATGGGGAGCTCCTTGTGGCGCAGGCCCTCGACCGTGCCGTCGTTAACGTTCACCATGCTCACCTCGAGCTCGGCGGGCAAGGTCGCAGGGTCGACCGCGAACCCGTGGTTCTGGGAGGTGATGTAGACCCGGCCGTTGTACTTGACTGGCTGATTGACTCCGCGGTGTCCGAACTTGAGCTTGAAGGTGTCCCCGCCGAAGGCCCTCGCAAGCAGCTGGTTGCCGAAGCAGACCCCCATTATGGGGTAGTCCTCCTTGATGGCCTTCAAGGTGCGGACCGTCGTCTCTTGGATGATGGGATGGGCCGGATCTCCGGGGCCATTGGAGAGGACGACCCCGTCGACCTCGTGGTCCTTGAAGAACGTCGCATCGATGTCATATGGAACGACTGTGAGAGAGAACCTCTTCCTCAGCTCGCGCACGATGTTCTGCTTCGTCCCGCAGTCAAACAGGACCACCTCCTTCTGCCCCTCCTTCTCGAAGCGGAGGGGCTCCTTGACGCTGACCTCGTCGACCAGGTTGGAATCGGAGGGGAAGGGCATGGTCTGGACCTTCTTGAGCACCTTGTCTACGTCCTCCTCGAAGCATATCGCCCCTCGAGGGGTCCCCTTCTCGCGGATCTTGATGATTAGTGATCGCGTGTCCAGCTCGGAGATGCCTGGGACCCGGTTCTTCTTTAGGACTGAATCGATGCGCTCCCCGGCGTACATGTTGCTCGGCTCGAGGCACCTTTCCCTGACCGCGTAGCCGCGGACCTGGACACGGTCCGATTCGTAGTCTACGTGGTTTACCCCGTAATTGCCGATGAGAGGATATGCCTGGATGAGGATCTGGCCGCGGTAGGAGGGGTCGGTCAGGCTCTCCTGATAGCCGGTCATTCCCGTGTTGAAGACGACCTCCCCGTACACCGTTTGCTCAAAACCAAAACCGGTGCCCTCCATTACCGTCCCGTCTTCGAGCACCAGGAAGCATGTCGCCATTAAGGTTCGATGGAAAAGTTAGGGTGTACTTAACCCTTCTCACAAGTGATGGGACAGAGCACGTGAAATCATGTCCGATAGAAGACAGGTGGGTCTGAAAGCGGACTAGCATTAACAAGCACTGGTGATTAGTGGTATGGATGTTCCGTTTCTCAGATATTTTTTCATGTACTTTCAAATTCTGAATTTAGTGCATTAAAAAAATTCACTGGGTTTACGTCGCAGATGTGATTTCGCCGGTACCCCAATAGTCACACAGCTGTTTGTGGAGCCCCTTCACGAAAACCAACGCCATATCCGATTTATATAGTTAGTTCCAAGCCAGCTTCTGTTGTCATTGATATTTATGAGTTCTGCGACAATTGGCTAATCGGGGTTGCACCTATGGCACAACCGAATTCACTGGAGAAGCTGCTGCTTTGATTGGTTCAGATTGCACTCCATGCTAGCGGCTTTGCAATCCAGCCTCATTAGAATGTGTCGGGGAAGGGGCGAAGGTTGGGATGTCGTGAGGTTGGGTATGATACCGTTAGTTAAGTAGTGAAACGTTCCATTACTTCATTTAATGACTCTCAACAATGCTGACGCGTCCAAACAAATGATAAAAGCGATGCGACGCGCTGATACGCGCAAGGACATCGATCTGAAATACGTTATTTGTTCAACCTGCCATAGATCCAAAGTGCGGTCTGAGACATGCCGTAACTGCCGACCACGGTCAACTGACAATCATGGTTTTCGTGTATAGTCTCAATCAGTTATAATCGAGCGATTTCCTCTCGTAGCTAAGATTGGGTATCCATTCAGTTATGCCGTGAGGTTCGGGGTGTGAAGGATCGAGCTGAAGAATCTCTCCATCTCCTATTTTGGCAGGCAGAAAGAATTATTATGTCCATAATTACTCTATCATCCCAGGGGGAAGTTAGCAGTGTTAGTAATGCAAAAGACAACACACCCAGCCGAATTGTGCCCGACACACGAACCAAAGTACCGTGCAGCGACCATAAACTGGTACGAAAAGGTCGAATCCTTGTGCGCCAAGTATGGCATCAAGTTCCTAGGGAGCTATGATGACCATCTTGCACATACCGTATACGTCCTTTATGAGACACCGAGCATGGACAATTTGATGAAGCTCATGATGATGGAGCCAGAGTTTATGGCGCCAATGGACTTCTGCACAGGCCGCGTTTTTCCTGTCTTCGACCACAAGACAACTTTGGCAATGATTAAGGGCATGAAGTGAGGATTGTTGCTTTAGATATCAGCTGAAACCTCTTGCATTCCCCTTTTTCATTTCATAA